>JAMOOR010000056.1 GCA_027065235.1 Thermotogaceae bacterium
CCACCGGCGTTAATGTTTCTCATCCTTACCATTGCTGTTGCCGGGTGAAAGAAAAATTCTCCTCCCTTCCACCTTATAACAAGCCTTCCATCATGCTCAACTACATAGTAAAAATCAACTTCACCATTTTTTACCATGTCAGAAAGAAGTCCTCTCGGTATATAATCAACGTCTAGTTCTTCAGCGAGCTTTTTTGCAATCTCTATTTGCTTTTTTTTAGGCTTGTGTGATGTGGTAACAACAAATCTTTTAAAAGTTTGTATCTGTTGCATTTTCTTGGTCAACCCTTTCTTTTTTCGAAATGGACATCAGCTTTTCCTTTTCCATTTCATATTTTTCAAGTTCTTCTTGTCTCATCTTCTTTAATTTTTCAATAATCATTTTTTTCTCATTTATTTGGTTTTGGAGCTTTATGTATGTTGATCTCAAAGCCTTGTTTTCTTCAACATTCTTGAAGTACCAATAAAACGTTACACCAACAGATGTTGCGATAAATCCTATTATAAGCATCGCAACAAGAATAAATCCGATATTTTTCGGTTTTTTCTTGTTTTTCCTTTTGTGCCTTCCATATCTACCCATTATGGGATCACTTCAATCCGCTTCTTGCAATTCCCCTAATGAAGTATTTTTGCAAGAATAAGAACAGAAGTATAACGGGAAGAACTGAAAAAGTAGATGCCGCCATTAGTTGGTTGTAAACTGTTCCAGCTTCCGAACTGAATGTATGGAGACCGACGGGAAGCGTTCTATATTTATCACTGTTTGTAACTATGAGTACCCACAGGAAAGCATTCCAGCTTCCGACGAATTTTAAAAGTGCACCTGTTATTATAACTGGCTTAGAGAGAGGAACTGCTATGGTCCATAGATATCTCCAACTGGAACATCCATCTATCTTAGATGCATCATACAACTCCCTTGGAAGTGTTAGAAAATGTTGTCTTATGAGAAAGATGGCGAATACCGATACTATCCAGGGAACTATTAGTGCGTAATACGTGTCAATCCATCCTAGTTTGGTTATTGTGATGAAATTAGGAACCAGAAGCACCTCTCCTGGAACCATCATGGTAGCTAGAAACAGGCCAAATATAAAATCTCTACCAGGGAAATCAAGTATCGCGAATGCGAACGCTGCCATTGAAGCTAATATGACTTCAAGAATGGTGGTAACTGATGCAACAAATACTGTGTTTATATAGTATCTTCCGAATGGAGCAGCGTGCCATGCATCGACGTAATTTTGAAAGATGTTTTTAACGATATCTCCGAAGCTAAAGAAAACAGCAACACGCACACTATCATCGTAGAAATTTACCGAATGAATAGAGAGATCTATAGATATGTTTTCCTTTGTCATATCCTTTCCTTTGAATATAAAGGTTTTAACTGATTTAATAACATCGGGAGCAGGATTTTTCAATACAACCATTGTGTTAACTGCGTCGATGTATCTTGATTCAATATCACTGTATTCATCACTGTATTCTTTATCCATGTAATATATCTTTTTGATAAAACTCATCGGATCAACAGATAAGCTTTTTTCCAATCTCTTGGCTATTGATTTGATAGCATTTAAAGATGTCTTTAAACCTTCCATTTTATAGAACTCCTTGTATTCATCCATGCTTTCAGCTATCCTAAGTACATCCTCGGTGTAGCTATTTACAAAATCGCTTACACTGGTATATTTCATATAACTTTCAAAGTTTATATTTTTCCCATAAGCTACATCTAAGCATTTTTTGATAAGTTCTTCTACATCTTGAAATACTACATTAGATGAGATAGACGAATTACCCAATTTGTTTTCTATTTCACTCAGGATTTCTCTATTTTCTTTTTCTTTCTTGTTTCTTAAGATGGAATCTATTGTGTCCCATAAAGTGCTAGGGGATTTCTTTGCTCTTTCCTTTATACTTTCCCAAATCCATGGATAATCCTTTGCAAATGCTTTCTTTAAGGATTCGTACTTTTCTTCCTTTGTTTTGAATCTTGCAATCAGCTCGTTTCCATTGAACCTTTTGTCTTGAACATCTTTCAAAGCGTTGAATGTATCCATATAGGCAAGGTAAGGTTTGAAGGAATCGCCAAGTGGTTTGATTGCTTTTAGTGCAACAAAC
Organism: Thermotogaceae bacterium; assembly: GCA_027065235.1. Lineage (GTDB taxonomy): Bacteria > Thermotogota > Thermotogae > Thermotogales > Thermotogaceae > JAGHBG01. Next base: position 2,130 of record JAMOOR010000056.1, read on the forward strand.
CTTAGAAGAAGCTTCGCTTGTCTCGATCGAAGCTCAGGAGCAATTTTTATATGATTGTCAAATTTGGAATAATAGTTCAAAGCCATTTCAACATCTTTGTTGGTTAAAAATAATGAGACCATACTATATATATCTTCCATCCTCAGTTTAAGCTCAGCAAGTGAACTTTGAATTTTTTTAACATAAGACGTTAGTTTGTCTTTATCCTCAGTTTCTTTTACCCTTACATTTATCATTTTTGATACGGTGTTCAAATAGCTTAGAGCCTTTTCTATGCCCGATATTACCGTATCGTGGAACTTCGTTTTAGAGAGGTATTCTTCCAATGTTTTAAGTTGATATGCAACAAAATCTCCAACATTTTCAAAGTCCGAAGGTTTCTTGGAGAAAAGATCATTGTATTTTTCATATATCGAGTAGAATTTTTCCTTTGGCAGACTATTTGAGTATGTTGGATTTGTATTGAATAGTACATGAACTTTACCTCTTAAAAAGGCATCGTCGTTAACATTCAAAATCAAGGTATCAGAGGAATAATCCTTTACGACTTTTACTTCCCTTTTTGATAAGAGGTTTTTTGTCCCCCATTGTGGTGGCCACTGCTCAACTTCACTAGGGAGCTTTATGGATGTCACAACCATCCAAGCAAAAGGCATCAGCATAGCAACTGCACCGATTATGAGCAATAGATATACGATGATTCCTCCAAGTCCTTTCACACAATCACCTCACAAGCTTAATTATACCCTTTTTCTATAACTCCAGATAAGACCACCTGATCCTTTATATAAAAGACTGCTATTTGTCCCGGAGTCACTGCAAAACTTTGTTTTTAAATTCAACAAAGGCTCTCTCGTTCTTTATTTCAACAAGGGCTTTAACCTCTTTAAAGTTACTCCTAACCTTCACCATTGCCTCAAATTGTTTAGGAAGATTTTCAAGAAAATTCAAGTTGGCAACTTCCATATACTTGTACATAATATCTTCTTTATCCGAGAGGACAACAGTGTTTGTTTCTGGAACTATTTTATAAACATAAAGTCTTTTTCCTGCGGAGATACCCAATCTCCTCCGTTGTCCGATAGTGTAATTGTAATACCCTTCATGCTTTCCTATTTCATTACCATGTTTATCAACAAAACTTCCCTTCGGTAATTTCATCCCATTTTCTTTCATAAAATCTTTTAAGGTTTTGCTCTTTAAAAAACAAACATCTTGAGACTCTTTTCTGCGAGGAATTCCAATT
>JAMOOR010000057.1 GCA_027065235.1 Thermotogaceae bacterium
CTTTAAGAAATAAAGAAATAGTTGAACTGATGAAACTGGAAAAGGGGCTTGTTTACTTCGTAACCGCCCTCAGATACAACGAAATACTCCTTGAAAGATTGATGAAGGGGAACATCATCCCGCTTTACGAAGAGGATAGAGACATATTGGAAGACGCTATCGTTGATAATCGCCAGGCCATAGACACAGCAAATATATACAGTGATATATTGGCAGGGATGATGGATGCATACGCTTCTATAATTTCCAACAATTTGAATATAGTTATGAAGGTTCTTGCGGTTGTCACCATAATTATGGAAATTCCAACTGTTATAACGAGCTTTTATGGAATGAATGTTAAACTTCCTCTTCAAAACAGTCCTTTTGCGTCGTTTTATGTTATAATCTGGTCAGCTATAAGTATCATATTGGTAATATTCTGGTTCAAAAAGAATAAGTGGATATAAAGCTTGACACAATAACTTTGAAAATGTAAACTCATATCCGTTAAAGAATATTTAAGTTAAGGAGGGATCAAGGTTGAAAAAAGGTATACATCCAGAGATGAAGCTGGTGACAGTTAAATGTGCTTCTTGTGGAGCAGAGCATACATTTTGGACGACCCGAGAAAACATAAGAATAGAAGTATGCTCCAACTGCCACCCATTCTACAAAGGAAAGGGAGCAGGGGCTATAATAGTTGACACAGAAGGAAGAATAGAAAAGTTCAGAAAGAAATACGGAGAAAATTACTTGAAATCTTAATTGTGGGAGGTAGGCAAGGTGAAAGTTGGCGATACCATCAAGGGTAAGATCGTAAAAACATTGAAGTATGGAGCCATAGTAGAGATCGAAGGAGGGGAAAAGGGATTCGTCCATATTTCTAAGATATCCAAAGATTACGTAAAAAGCGTAGATGAGTATCTTAGGGAAGGCCAGCAAATAGAAGGCAGGATCATCGGAAAAACGAAGGACGGTAAATGGGAAATAACTCTAAAAGACAGCAAACTCGAGAAACTTGACGAACAACAGCCTACTCAGACTGAAGAAGACAAGAAAAAAGCGGAATTTGAAAAGAAGCTTAAGAGATTCCTTAGAGACAGCGAAGCTAAGTTCGCTGAGTACAGAAAAAGGGTAGAGAAAAAAGGCGGTAGGTGGTAATAACTAGTGCAATAAATAAAAGGGCGGCTCTTACGTCGAGAGCCGCTTATTGTTTTGTATTAAATAGCTTCTTACTTCAACCTTTCCCAAACCTTTTTGGCCACGTTGGAAGCTTCTTTATAGATTTCACTCTCATTCAAGTGAATTTCCCCGTCTTTCATCAAGTATTCTCCATCAACCAGAACATATCTTATATCGGGTTTATCGAAGACTCCAAAGAAGACATGTCCTGCTATGTTGGATTCATCCAATGGAGTGGGAGGAGAGTATTTAACTATAGTAAAATCGGCTTTGTATCCTTTTTGTATACTTCCAATCTTTACACCCAAAAGTTCTGAAGCCAACCTGTAACCATTTTTAATTCCTTCATAAAGATCATCCAAGGAGAAATAAGTGGGTTTTTCATAAAGGAGCTTTTGAGAGAAGTAAAGATTCATCCAATCCCTTGTTATGTTATAACCAAGTCCGTCGTTCCCAATGACAATAGGAATTCCATATTCTTTAAAGAGCTTTGTTTTTGGCAAGCCAACGGCGTTATTCATATTTGAAGTTACATTAACAGCAATAAACACATCCTTACCTTTTAAAATCTTCGCTTCATTTTCGTTTATATGAACACAATGAGCCAAAATAGAGTTTTTTGTTAAAAGCCCAAACCTTTCTAGTCTTTCAACAACCCGCATACCAGACTTTTCCATGCTGTCCTGTTCATCCTCGTAACTTTCTGCAACATGGATATGTATAGGCCTTTCTTCTAGCACCTCTGAAATCTTCTTCAATGTTTCATCGGAAAGACTCAAAGATGCATGAAGGCCAAACATACCAGCGTGTTTTTCCGATTTTTCCTTCATAAACTCAACATTTTCCTCTATAGCTTTATCCACATCAAATCTATCCGAGGTTTCAAAACAGAAGATTCCCCTCATCTTTCCTTTATCTACAACCGCCTTTTTCAATGTGCTAAGAGAACCCCTTATTATCATTCCGCTAGCGTGGTGATCAATTACTGTAGTCACACCATTTTTGATAAGCTCCACAGCACTAACAAGTCCACTATAATATACTGCTTCCTCATCTAACTTTGCATCAAGCTTCCACCAAAGCTGAAGCAAAATATCCTTGAAGGACTTTGGATCGTATGGAACGATCATCCCTCTAGCAAAGGTGGAATATATGTGCATATGTGAGTTTATAAAGCCAGGAAGCACCATATGTCCGTTTAAATCTATCACTTCATCATCGGGATTTTTCCTATAGTCTTTCATATCACCAACTTCTGCTATTTCTTTGTCGAATCTTACATAACCGTTTTTTATGAAGTTTTCATAATCGTATATCATCACATTCGTAAATGCCTTCACACCCATCACTCCCCTATTATCTTCACTACCACTCTCTTATTTCTCTGACCATCAAATTCCGCATAGAATATCTGCTCCCATGGTCCAAGGTCAAGATCACCATCGGTAACAGGAAGAACCACTTGGTGATGAACAAGTATTCTTTTTAAATGCGCATCACCGTTATCTTCACCAGTTTTGTGATGATTGTAGTCCTCTTTATAGGGTGCGAGTTTCTCAAGCCATTCCCATATATCCTGATGAAGGCCCGGTTCGTCGTCGTTAACAATTATCCCAGCCGTTATATGCATAGCCGAAACAAGACAAAAACCCTCTTTTATCCCGCTTTTTTTTACCATTTCCCTAATTTTATCTGTTATCCTAACAAGCATCCTCCTTTTCGGAGTGTTGAAATACATATACTCTGTATAACTCTTCATCGCTCAACCTCCTTTTTGAAAGTTTTTGGCAGCTTTAAGGAAATTTTAGCATAAAAGCTTTCAAGGGAATGTAAGATAAGCACGATTTTAATCACATTTCGCTTTATATAACTTAAATACTTGGCTTGAAAATAGTGTGCGCTCTTCGAAGAAAGGCACGTGAACTTCTTTACAAAATTGTATTTCATCATTCATTCCTTTAATTAGCAGCCTTGGGAATACACCTATATTAGGGTACTTTGGGTACTTTGTCATACGGGGGTTGAAAAAGCAAGATGCAAATGATAAAATTCCTCGTGCGGTGTGAAAGTGACCCGGTAGCTCAGCAGGTAGAGCACCTGACTTTTAATCAGGGGGCCGCGGGTTCGAATCCCGCCCGGGTCATAAGCGAGAGTGGCGGAACTGGCAGACGCGTCGGACTTAGAATCCGATGGGC
>JAMOOR010000058.1 GCA_027065235.1 Thermotogaceae bacterium
TCTTTTCTTTTTCCTTTTCTTCTTCTTTGTTTTCTTTCTCCTCTTTTGCCTTTATGACAGTAGCTATAGATCTCTTTGTAACTTCAAGCTCCGTGGTGTTGGCGGTCTTTATTTTAACCGTGTCCTTTTTAACATCGATAATTTTACCCACAATACCGCCAGTTGTTATTACCGTATCACCTCTTTTCATGTTGGAAATCATTTTTTGAAATTCCTTCTCTCTCTTCTTCTGAGGCATTATGACTAAAAAGTAGAACATAGCAAAGAATATAATGAGCATGAAAAGAAGGCTTCCCCATCCTCCGCCAGTTGCCGCCGTTCCTGATGTTGGTGCGGGTGCCGCTCCCGGTGCTCCTGCAAAAACGATGTTACCCATCAACTATCTCCTCCCTTTCTAAGCAATATGTACAATATTACACCTGTGATTAAGTATCCTAAAATAGCCTTCCAAAATTCTACACCACTTACCATAAGATATATAAAAAATGCAGCTGGAGATACAAACGGAGCAATCTTCCTTCCAAAAGTCGTCGTATACCCTCCAAGCCAAACCAATAAAGCTTCAAGCAAAGTATACCCGCTGAGGAGCTTAAGTTCTACCCCTTTGGCGATCAAAACACCTACAGCTCCAGCAAATCCCCTTTCATATCTTCCAAGATGCTTTTTCGAAAGAGCAACTATTATAAGCGGAAAATATATAAAACTTTCCAAACTCTTCAAGTTTAGCATAATCAAAAAATAGTATAAAGAAACGTAAAAGCCAGCAAAAACCAATACTTTTGCTATTCTTTTCTCCATTTCTCAATCAACTCCCTTGATTTTCTAACATCTTGTGAGATAGCTTTTTTAAGTTCTTCAAGAGAGGAAAATTTTTCTTCATCTCTTAAGTATTCAATCAATTCTACTTCTATCCTTCTTCCATATATATCCCGGTCAAAATCTAAGATATACGTTTCATATTTAACAATAGCTTCTTCCTTGACAGTTGGTCTTCTCCCTATATTGGTAACGCCGAAGAATGTTTCGTCACCAATCCTAACCCTAGAGAAATAAACTCCTAGCTTTGGAACAACAAGTCTTTCATGGCCTCTATCTATATTTGCAGTCGGGTACCCTAGTTTTCTTCCAAGGCCCATATCTCTATATACCTTCCCAGATATTTTATAATATCTTCCCAGAAGATCTTTTACCTTTTTTGTATTTCCTTGTGATATCAATTGTCTTATTCTTGAACTACTGATCCTGACTCCATCTTCGCATAGAATATCTTTTACAATGTAAAGATCTATTCCGTGTTTCTTGGATGAATTTTCAAGAGTGGTTATATTCCCAGAACCTTTATAACCATAGCGAAAGTCTTCTCCAACTACAATCGCTTTTGTGTCATTTTCAAGTAAAAATTGGAAAAAATCCTCGGGCATTAAATAGGAAATCTCTGTAAGATCAAGAAATTCCACCTCTTCCACATATTCTTGGAGCATTACAGTTCTTTCTTGTGGAGTTACAAGAAGACCTTCAAAAGTGGAAGAATAATATTCCATAGGATAGAGAATGGAATAAACTTTTGTTGTTAGACCTTTTTCCTTTGCTATTTCATTCAGTTTTGTTAATATTTCTTGGTGCCCTATATGTAGCCCGTCATAAACCCCAATTGTTACAGCGTATCCCATTACGATTCCCCCAAAACTTTTTCAAGCTTTGCTACCCTTTCATTTCTTCCTTGTTTTTCAAGGGTGGATATAAAAAAAGAACTTCTTTCAGCTTTCGCAAGGGCTATTATAACTCCATCTTTAGTAATAAGCTTTATTATTTGATCCTTTTTGAAATTTCCAAGTATTTTCTCAATATCTTCGAGGAATGGATGCCCTCCATTCAAAACTTTCTTTTTACCCGGTTCTGTTAGAACAAATCCTGGGATTTTTTCAAGAACCTTTTCGATAGTAATGAGATGCTGGCTGACTCTTTCAGGTGGAAGTTCGAAGGGATTTATGGAGTCTTCTATTGAAAAGTTACCTACCTTCTCTCTAACAAGCTCCACGGCAGTTGCACCACATCCAAGCTTGTATCCTATATCCATGCAGAGAGACCTGATGTAAGTTCCCGGTGACACCTCCGCTCGAAAAGAAGCAAAAGGAAAATCTACTTCAATATCCCATATTCTATATATAGTGACATTCCTTGGGGGGAGTCTTATAATCTTCCCTTGTCTTGCCAGTTCATAGAGCTTCTTCCCTTTGTATTTTCTGGCGGAATATGCGGGTGGAACCTGTAAATATTCACCTTCAAAGCTTTTTATGACCTTCATTATCTCTTCAACACTCTTGTCACATTCGTTTTCTTCTTTTACTTGCCCCGTTATATCAAAGGTTTCTGTAACTATTCCAAGTTGCATTTTTACCCAGTATGTCTTCCTTTCACCTTTGAGCAGGTCCAAGATCCTTGTTGCCCTTCTTCCAATACCAACAATGAGAACTCCCCGCGCAAATGGATCGAGAGTTCCAGCATGACCTATTTTCTTTTCTTTCGTTTTTCTCCTAAGTTCATCTACAACATCATGAGATGTTGGCCCCTTTGGTTTATATGCGTTAAGTATTCCTTTCACTCTTCTTCTTTATCCTCCTCTTCTTCAAGGTCCTTTAGAGCATCATACCCCATCTGGTTTAAAAGCTGATTCACCCTTATGCTGGATTCTATTCCCTTGTCCTCGTAAAACCTTATCTCTGGTGCTGTAAAGAGACGCAAATTTTTTGCTACATAGGTTCTAAAGAAACCTTTTGCTCTGTTGAGCAGCTCAACCGTTTCTTTTCTTTCTTCATCGCTACCAAGAAAGCTCACATAAACATCGGCATACCTTTTATCTTTTGACAAAAACACCTTCGATATTGTTACAAATTCTTTCTTTATTCTCGGGTCACGAAGCATGGTTACAGCTTCGCTCAGAAGTTTTTGAAGCTCTGATTCTATCATTGATCTTCTGTATTCTGGATTCATAAAGTCACCCCTTTCTCCATCCACGAAAAAGTATAGTAAATAGTAACATAACATAAAGTTTTTGTTACTATCTATGCTGCAAATTCTTAAACATAACAAATCCAACTGATTAAATGAAAAGGCTCTGAACCATCTCAAAGTTTTTTATTAGAATCTAAGAAGAATATTACTCTCCATATCCAATTATGACTCATCAAACAGTGTATAATTTTCTGCGTCTTGTTTGAATATACTCTATTTTTACTTCAACCATCTACTCTTTCTCATACTCAAAGCTGGCTATGTTCCTATCCTTTTTAGAAAATTCGATGCCTATCAGATAAATTTCTCTGCATCTTCCTTTG
>JAMOOR010000059.1 GCA_027065235.1 Thermotogaceae bacterium
AAAGGTGAAGTGAGGGATTTTAAGACGGAGGTTTATGAGTACAAGCAAATAATCGATTCTTTGGAAAATCTGGTTTTCCGATTTGAGAGTACTTATAACGGTCTGTTTCTTATAAGTTCGATGAGTGTAAATCTTGAGATGGAAGAAAGAGAACTTTATGAAAAGATAATGAGAGATTTTGAGGACTTTATACCTGCGATGTTTCCGAGTAAACTTATAGGTGTAATTTATTATCAATTTGAAAAAGGAAAACTCATAAAATTTGGAGAGAGATATTATCGTGAGGAATCCATAAAAGAAGTTCCTTTAATTGATAATAGGATTTTTGAAAGTAGAGAAGATTCATTTGCGCCATTATTTGTTGATATAGGAAAAGGATATAAAGCTCTTTTGATTCCGTTAAAGGTTCGTAACAAATTATCTTATGTTATAGTTTTAATTTTGAAAGGTGGTGTGACTCGAACAGAAAGCTACGCTGCAAACGTTCTTTCAATGGAATATCAACTTATGATTGATCATGCCGCGCACTTGTATGATTTGAACAGAATGGCAACAACGGATTATCTTACTGGTCTTAAAAATCGTATGTATTTTATGAATAGGCTAGCTGAAGAGTGTGAAAGAAAAAAAAGATATGGAAACGAAAAAACCTTTGGGGTTTCGATGGTAGATCTTAATTCTCTGAAGGAGACAAATGATGTGTATGGTCATGAAGCGGGGGATGAATTGATAAAAACCTTTGCAGACTACATTAAAAATTTTGCAAGAAAGAGTGATGTTGTTGGAAGACTAGGTGGAGACGAGTTTGGTATCATATGGCTTGAAATATGGCCAGAGGATATCAAAAAGATAGAAAGAAGATTTCTGGAAGGTTTAGAAAATCTTTATACTCCTGTGAGAAAATTAAAGGTCTCTGCAGCAATAGGCTCAGCCGTTTATGGAGTGGATGGTACGACACCGGATGTTCTTTTAAATACTGCAGATGAAAGGATGTATACCCTGAAAGTTAAGATGAAAGCTAACAGGAGATGATTGAGTTGTATCTAATGCTTTCTCTACTTTCTGGTGTGCTTCATGCTCTTTCTTTGCCTGGATTCAATTTAGAATTTCTTTCATTTTTGTTTTTAGTTCCCTTAATCAAGGTTATTAGAAAGTCTTCACCTCTTATGGGAGGAGTATATGCCGGAATATATTTCGCATCCACCATGTTTATTTCACATTTTTGGCTTATGTCAACATTGATGAAGAATTTTTCCGCTTTACTCAAATATAAACCGATTTTAGGTTTTTTCACATTCCTCCTTTTCATTGCTTATGAATCGGTATTTGCATTCCTTTTTGGTTTTTTAGCTTCCCTATTTAAAGATAAAATTTCAGATACAGTTTATTTGTACATATTTATACCTGCCCTTTACACTTTCATAGATTACCTAAGATCATTGGGAGATCTTGCTTATACTGGGAGCATGATATCTGATGCATTTTATAAAAATTCGCTAATTTTGCTTTTAGTCTCTGTGATAGGAAGTTACGGAGTTGAATTCATAGTTGTTGCAATTAATTCCTTTTTCTATGAAAGAGGCGTTAAGGGTGTATTCCCTATTTTAGGCGTTTTGTATCTTGTATTCTATATTGGAAGTGTCGCCTTTACTCCAGCCGTCCCGGAAAATGGTATAAAGCTTGAACTGATTCAAACGAATTATGATCCCTTAAAAAGATACAGTGGAAATCCAAGATCTTTGGACAATGTAAGTGAATTCAAAAGTATAGTAATTACCCCTGAGGCGTATTATTCGGTCTATCCCATAAAAATAAAAGATCTTAAATCCTTGCCTGAAGACGTCTTTATAGGAACCGCTATTAAAGAAGATGGAAAGTTCTACAACAGTGTTGTTTACAAGGAAAATGGAAAGGTGCAAATATATTCCAAGGTTAGGCTGTTTCCCTTTGCGGAGTTTCTACCCTATCCGAAGATCTTTAAGTTCCTTTCGTTTTTAAAGAAATTTCATTACTACAATGAAGGTAATGGTTATGTACCAATTGAAGCGAAAGGAAAAAAAGTAGGGGTTCTTATTTGTTTTGAGAGTTTCTTTGAAAAGGGTGCAATAGATTATTCTAAAGAGAATGTAGATTTCATACTGATTTCAACGAATGATGGGTGGTTCAATAGTGAAATAGCTTTATGGCAACATTTTGCAAAGGCAGCAATTAGGGCGGCTGAGTCTGGGAGATGGGTAGTTCAGGTTGCAAACAAGGGGATAACGGGAGTAGTGGATTCTTATGGAAGGATAAGGCTGGTTCTTCCTGCAAATAAAGAATTAAAAAAAGGTGTGACCGTTGGAAGGCCACACCGCACAATTTATTCTAAAATCCATTCATCTGTTCCTTTTGTGTTAATAGCATTTCTTGTTTTTTCTCTTATATTTTACAAAAAGGGCCAGCGAATTAAGGTTTCAAAGTTGCGCTTCTGAATTCTTTCAGCGCGTTTTTATATTGATCCAAAATCCTCTGAGCATCTTCTTCACTGCTTACCTGAAGAATCTTTAACACAGTTGAGCTGGCTTCGCCTTCTAATCCATCTTCCAGTTTATCTATCGCCTGTTCCATGTCGTTTGTTATCAGTTTGTAGTGTCCGTTAAATCTTAAATACCTCTCGTAAATAAGCAAAGCAGAAGGTGCTCTTAACATATCGTAAGATTTTTTCTTGTCAATTCCATAAAGTTCGTACAGTTTATTGCTGATAGCATTCCTTACAGAATCCCACAAGTTTATTCTATATTTGGTATCTCCTGATACGAATTTCGACATTTCTTTTGCCGCTATGGATACCCAGTATTTATCCTCAGAGAATTTTTGAAGGTAAGATTTCAGAAGATCAGAAATAGTCTTTTCTTCTGATTGTAAATTGAAATTATTAGCTATATTTTCTGCCATTTTTTCAATGGATTTCGTTGCTTTTTCATTCCAAAAACTCAATCTGGATACAATTCTTTTCTCAGAAGGTTCGTACATCTTTAGAACCTCTTCAAACTTATCAAGGGCAGTCTTGTACATCCTTTTAGAGGAATAATATAAAGGCATAGCGTGCATAAAATCAAGTAGCATATCAGGAACTCCCCATACTCCTCTTTCATCCATCAGTTTTGTAGCCCAAATTTCTTTTTCTGCGAGCCATTTGAGGAACTCCTGATTCTCTGGTGATGTAATTGGCTTGATTCTTACGGCTATGTTGGCGAAGTATCTGTAGATATCTTCTCCGTTTACAGCTTTTCTCGCATCGTAATGTTTCCAGTCGGGAAATCTGTTCCAAGATGCTGGCAAGTTGTATATTGTGATCTTTGCGTATTCTACAAAATCATTGTAGTACTTGTTGGAGTATTCAGCAAAAGTGTCTGAGAGATTTTTGTAATCCTTGTCCTTTTTGTATTTCAATACATACCTGAATTTTCTACTGATTTCATCGAGACTGGCAAATCTCGCTGCTAGCGCTTTATATGTATTTCTCTCATTAAAAACAAGCAGGGATGTTTCATAAAGTGATATAGAATCAAGCAGAGTTTGATAGATTATCACGTTGTCTCTGTTCAATGTGTTTAATACATTCTCTACTCCTTTCTTTTTCATAAGGTCATAAAGGATCAGCAGATCCTTTCTCTTCTTATCTGGATGGATGAATTTTTGGAATATATCAAATTCCTGTTTGAAAAATTTCTCATAATCTCCTATGGATGATAAGGAGTTTTTGAGCTCTTCCATTCTTTCTGGTTGGACGGAAAGTGCGGCTAAGTAAAAGTACGCTTTTCCATAGGCGTGATTCATAGAAAGGCACTTAGTAAGTTCTTTTAACGCCTTGCCATAGTAAAATCTTTCTTGTTCTTTTGCATATCTGTATTTTCTTTGAATTTCTTCCTTTACTTGTTTGAACTTTTCCTCCCATTTTCTAATTTCCTCAAGTCTCATTTTCTCAAAATTCGCATCGCTTAAATTGGTAAATTGTCTACTTATCTGTTTCATCTTATAAGCCTTATAGGATTGTAAGTTTTTAAGGTATGCAAATCTACCTTCCCTCTTGTAAAAACTTTCCTCATCTTTTTCAACTTGCTTTTCGTAATTCAACAGATTAACTTGAGCTTTCCTGAGTTCTATCATGGCAACGTATGCTGAGTTACCTGCTTTAAAGTGAACTTCGGAAATGAAGTAATTCCACCTCATGGATGTAGAAGCAACTGCCAGTATTAGTACAATTGTAGAGGTCGCAACAAAAGAAGATCTCTTAAAGTTTATTTTTATAGTCATCCAGTCATCCTTGTTGAACAAATCAGATGTTGCAACCGATGCTAAGAATATAGCTGTTATTGTGTTTGGAAGAAGATGTCCAGGAAATGAGAAGAAAGATTGTATGGCAAAATCGGCGAATCCCATCGCCATTGCAAGGAATAAAAGAGCGTCGTCAGCGTCATCTAACTTTTTAAGCGTTCTGAAAAGATACACCAAAAGATACAATAGTAAACCGTAAATAAACAAAGCTCCAACTATGCCTGTTTCTCCAAGAACTTGAAAGTAATCATTATGGGTTCTTTTGAAGTTATTCCATCCCCATATAAACCTTGGATGATTTTCCATTATTTTCCCCATGTAGCTTATCGTTAAAATCTGGTACGTTCCAATTCCAGTTCCGAATATTTTGTGATCTTTCCATTGATATACGGACGAGAACCATGCGAGCATTCTCTCGTCCCAACTTCCGGTTGAGAACATTGCTTCTACTCTTTTTGAGGCTGTGAATCTACCGTGACCTGTGAGGGGAGAAGGAATATTGTAAAGAACCAAAATAACCGCAACTGCAACGGCAGCGAATATTATCAGTGTTTTTTGGAGAGAACTCAAACCCTTAGCAAGCTCCGGGTAATGGGATTCAATTTTTTCCTTAGGTTCGTTCTTAGCTTTCTTCCTGTGAATGAAAAGAAAGTAAAACACAAAGAAAAATAGGTTCGTTAAAAAGACTCCTCCGTATTCCGACCTTGTTTGACTTACGATTACAGTTATTATCATCAAAATCAGAGAAATGGTGGCAAAAGCTTTAAGTAGAGCTACTTTAAGGTATTCTTTCTTTATATCAACTTTCTTTTTATTTTCCTCTGTTATACCAACACTGTAGGAGAGAATAAAGTAAAGCGTTGTTGGAATTACCATTCCCAAATAATTTGCAACGAATATAGTGTTTCCGATGGTAGCTTTTATAGATGCTCTGCTGAGTGGAGTGCCAACTTTTCCTAAGAATATATCTTTTCCAGTGTAAAAATTGAGAAGAGCATCGAAGGATATAAAGGCAGCAGTTAATATCATGACGAACATGAATCTTATTACCTTGTCTTTCTTGTTGTACCTGTTGGCTAAATAAACGGCGACAAATACGTTCAACAGAGTATAGAAAGCAATATCGATTGAGTAGACAAAGTAAAAAGGCCTATCTCTGTAAACGTTTATAGTGGATAAAAAAGCCGCTGCAGCGAAGCCAAAAAATAGCAAGTGAGACATGTTGAGTTTTATGGTATATTTTTGTTTTCTCAATAAGTAGATAATGGAAGCCGCAAGAAGTATCGTGAATCCTAAGGAAAGTATGGCGTATTTCGGAACGCTGAACTCGTAGGTGAGCTTTTTATGGGCAAAAAGGGCAACTACAACGTAAAGCACGGAAAAGAATACTTCTTCAAATTTTTCAAATCTATTCACATCTGTCTCCTCCCTCAAACGCTTATGTAAAAAGTCCCATTTTTCCCAAGATGAACCCAACGACGGCAAAGATAAGTATAACCAAAAACGGGTTTGTTTTGAATATCAAAAGCAAAAAACTTCCTGCTGCCATTAAAACAACCCATTTTTTTGGTGCTGGAATTGCGTTGTAAAGAGAAAAAGAAGCAAGAAGCATTAGTCCTATTATAGCGCTTTTGATTCCTATCAAAATCCATTGAACTTCCTTCAGGTGGAGAAAACGCTTTGCACCGATAGCGATAATCAATATAACTATGAAAGCTGGAAGAACCACTCCGAAAGTGCATAAAGCAGATCCCAAAACTCCTCCCATCCTATAACCGACAAAAGTTGCCACATTCACGGCAATTGGTCCCGGAGTTGTTTGCGCTATCGCTACCATATCCCAAAATTCCCTCTTTGTTAAAAATCCTCTTCCTACAATTTCTCGTTCGATTAAAGGAAGCATGCCATATCCGCCACCAAAGCCTATTACTCCAACTTTGAAGAATATTAAAAATAGCTTGAGATAAAGCAAAAAGCTCACCTGCCTTCTATGTAAGAGATGAGATTCGCTATATCAGCAGGACTTACACCTTGTATTCTCATCGCTCTTCCTATTGATTCAGGGCTTATTTTTATTAACTTCTCCCTAGCTTCGTTGGAAAGGTTAGGAACAGCTGTGTAATCTATATCTTTAGGTATTTCCATACTTTCGTATCTTTCAAAGATTTCGACATCTTCCATCATTTTTTGTATGTAACCTTCGTACTTTATTTCAATATCAACTTCTTCTATAACATCCCTGTCTTCAATTGGATTTGGATCGAACATTTTTACGCTTTCATAAGGGACTTGCGGCCTTTTTAAGAGTTTATACATTGTTGTGGTTTCCTTTATTGGTGTTGTTCCTAAAGAAACCAAGACATCGTTTAATTTATCAGACGGCTTTACTTTCACGCCTTTTAACCTTTCTATTTGTTCCTTTATTTCTTTTTTAAGCCATAAAACTCTTTCATGGAACCATTTTGGAATAAGTCCGAACTGATATCCATAGTGGGCAAGCCGCAAATGAGCGTTATCATGGCGAAGTAGCAATCTATATTCCGCTCTTGAGGTAAGAAGTCTATAAGGCTCGTCCACCCCTTTTGTCGTAAGATCATCTATGAGAACTCCTATATAGCTTTCTGATCTTTTCAATATAAACGGTTTTTCATCACGAAGTTTAAGAGCTGCATTTATTCCAGCTACAAGGCCTTGACCAGCAGCTTCTTCATATCCACTTGTGCCGTTTATCTGACCGGCGAAGTAAAGGCCCTCCACAATTTTAGATTCAAGAGTTGGATAAAGCTGAGTTGGATCTATGTAATCGTACTCTATGGCGTATGCCGGGCGCGTTATTATTACATTCTCAAGACCGGGAACGGTTCTGAGCATCTTGATTTGAGCTTCGAAGGGAAGTGATGTAGAGAGACCGTTTAAATAATACTCATCTGTTCCAATACCTTCAGGTTCCACAAAAACTTGATGAGCATCTTTATCTTTGAACTTTACGACTTTATCTTCAATAGATGGGCAATACCGTGGTCCAATACCTTCTATAAGTTTCACACTCCCATAAAGTGGAGAAAAGTCAAGAAACATTCTTATAATTTTATGAGTTTCTGGGTTAGTTCTTGTGAGCCAACATGGATAATTCTTTGGAAGGATAACCGGTTCATCGAAATAGGAAAATGCGTAAGGGACATCTGCGGTGTCCTGTCTTTCCATCTTTGAAAAATCTATGCTTCTTCCAAGAACCCTTGTTGGAGTCCCCGTTTTAAACCTTCCCACTTTAAATCCAAGCTCTATCAAAGAAGAAGTTAAACCTTTTGCGGGAAATTCCCCCATTCTTCCTGCTTCCATTGTAGCCCTTCCTATAAAGATCTTTCCCCTTAGAAAGGTTCCAGTTGTTAGTATAACCGCTTTTGCATAATAATCATTACCAAAATTGTCTACAACTCCAACAACTTTTCCTTTATCAACTAAAATCTTTTCAACGATTCCAAATCTTGGAATTATGTTTTTTTCATTTTCAATCCTTCTTTTCATTGCAGCTGAGTACTCTCTTCTGCTAACCTGAGCTCTCAATGCCCTAACAGCTGGACCTTTTGAGGTATTTAAAAGCCTTATATTTATCATCGTTTCATCAGTGTTTTTTGCCATTTCGCCGCCAAGAGCGTCTATTTCTCTCACAACCACACCTTTGGCTGGACCTCCAATTGCAGGGTTACAAGGAGGCCAAGCTATGGTATCAAGATTCCCTGTTATTAAAAGCACCTTAAAACCCATCCGCGCAGGTGCAAGAGCTGCTTCAACTCCAGCATGTCCTCCACCCACAACGATAACATCAAATTCTCTATCATCTTTCGGTCTCATTCTATCCACCTCACAAAAGGAGATTTTAACACTTAAATTCAGGTTGTATACATTCAAATTACCATTATTTTTAATACATACCTGAGGTATATATAAAGTTAGTTTTACGGCATTTGACACTGAAAGGGATTTTTGTGATAAAATAAAGTGCGGTATGATCTTACTCTTACAAAAACGAAAGGAGGGGGAATGGGTATGAGAAAGCTTCTTGTACTTTCCTTGGCATTGGTTGCAGTCTTTTCATTGGCTGCAGTTATTAACTACGCAATTTACGAGGAACCAACAACTCTCAACCCATGGAACTATTACGGACCTAACGCTACAGTATGGAACACCTATGTCTTGGCAGGTAAGTGGGGTTCACTCTACACTTATTCTGATAAGAGATACGACTGGATCCCATCACTCGCAGCTGATTTCCCAAAGAAAGAGAAAGAGGGAGACTACTGGGTTTACACTATTCCTTTAAGAAAGGGAGTTTGGTGGAGCGATGGAACAATGTTCACCGCCGATGATGTTGTCTTTACAATCAACACAGCTATCAAACTTATAAAGGATAAGGGACTTGGTGGAAACTGGGTTGCGATGTACGATCCAGATTTCGTTGAAAAAGCAGAAAAAGTTGATGACTACACAGTAAAGATTTACTTCAAAAAACTTGGACTTGCAAAGGTTGAGTTTGGAGCTCTTATGGGAGCCATCCTCCAGAAGAAATATTGGGAGCCAATCGTAGAAGAAGCTCTTAAACAGAGTAATCCACTCCAGTACCTCTACGATGAAAAATGGGCAAAGAACGAGCCAGGGCTTGGCGCATTTGAGGTTAGCAAATGGGAAAAGGGCGCATTCGTAGAAAACAAAGCACTTGATAGCTACTATGATCAAGGATTTGAAGAAATTCTTTACAAGAATGGTGCAGTCGAACTCAAAGCTCCAAGTGGATGGTATTGGACTGGCTATGGAAAACCAGAGGGCGATGTTGAACTCAAGGTAACAACTGGACCATTTGTTGATGGAATCATCTACAAAATCTACAAAGAAAGGGCAGTTGCGATTACAGCTCTTCTCAAGGGAGAAGTTTCTTACATATTCAACCCACTTGGACTTCAGAAGGGTGAGCTCGACCAGCTCAAAGGTGCTCCTGGAGTCAAGATTGTAACCAACGCTTCCAACGGTTTCAGGTATATTGCATTCAACATGAGAAGGTATCCAATGAACATTAAGGAATTCAGGCAGGCTATAGCTGTTCTTATTGATAGAAACTTCCTCACCCAGAGAATTCTTCAGGGACAGGCTATTCCACTTAAGACTGTTGTTCCTCCAGGAAATGCATTCTGGCACAATCCAAATATTAAATCTACAGCTGAAGTGCTCATTGGAAAACCAGAAGATCAGATTACAATGGGCGATAGGTTTAGAAAGGCTATAGAGCTTCTTAAGAAAGCTGGATTTAGGTGGATAGTTCCTCCAAAGGTTGTCGGAAACAAGGTAGTAAGGAAGGGTAAGGGACTTATCGGACCTGATGGAAAACCAGTTAAAACTATAGAACTCATGGCACCAGGTGCAGGATACGACCCAATGAGAGCGACCACAGCACTGTTTATCCAGGACTGGGCCAACGAAATTGGAATTCCAATAAAGGCCAATCTTGTTGACTTCAATACAATCGTATCTAAAGTTTGGGAAGAAAACTTCAATTTTGATATCTACATGCTTGGTTGGGGACTCTCCATTTACCCAGATTACATAGTTGACTTCTTCCACAGCAAGAGAGCTGGAGCTGGAGACTTCAACACACCAGGTTACATGAATCCAAAATTCGACGAGCTTGCTGACGAGTTCCTTGCAGCTACAGACATCGAAAAGGCAAGAGAACTTGCATACAAGCTTCAGGAAATGCTCGCAGAGGATCTTCCATACGTGGTTCTCTTCACAGCACCAATCTACGAGGCGTACAGAGCTGATGAAGTCCAGTTCCCATACACCGATGTACTTGACGGTATTCAGAACATGCTCGGATTCCCAACAACAGTTCGGCCAGTATCCGAGTAATGTAAAAAATTAATGTAATGCCCGGTCCAGACGGACCGGGCTTTTGTTTTTTATGAAAACCCTTGATTAAAATTGTCCGTTTGTGATATATATCAAGGATGGTGCTCTAAAAATTTAAAAAGGAAGGTGGTATGAGTGGTAAAGTACATAACGAAGCGTGTTGTTCAAATCATCATACTACTATTTATCTATGTGGCTGTCGTATATTGGTTGATGGAAGCCATGCCGGGTAGCTTCATCGATAAGTACATCATGAATCCAAAGATAACACCAGAGGCAAGAGCAGCTATTGAAAAGCAGTTTGGTTACGACAAACCCGCATGGCAAAGGTTTCTTATATACATGAAAAACTTTGTGAAGGGAGATCTTGGGACCTCATTTGCTTTTTATCCAAGAAAGGTCTTTGACATTATAAAAGAGAGACTCCCGAGAACTATTTTTCTTTTTGTAACAGCTACGCTTATTTCCTATGTAGTTGGTTTCAATTTGGGAAAAAGGATAGCGTGGAACCGAGGAAAGATAGGTGATAAAGTTGCAACCTTCGTTGGCATTGTATTCTGGACGATATTTACGCCTATCTTGGCCATATTCAACATCTGGCTTTTTGCGATAGTATTAAAAGGCATCACAGCAAGAGGTATTTTCCTTTTTATACTGACTGCTATATTTGCTTATATAGCTGGCAACTCCACAGCTCGTAGACTCGTTGAAAAGAAAGAAACTCCTTCTATCGTAAGCGCAACAATTATTTCACTTCTTTGGGCAGGAGTTTTTGTAGCGGTTGTTCTTTCTGCAAAAAGTGGTTACCTAGGATTTTTTGCAAAGTCGGTTCTTCTTCCAACAATTATTTTTTACTTGGTTGGATACTCAATTGGTGCAAAGGCAGCAAGAAAACTTATAAGGATTTATGGACATGGTTTTGAAAAGGAGGGAAAAGTGGAAACCGTCCTTTGGACTGCTGTTATTCCGATTCTTATGGTTCTTGTTATGGCGGCAATTGATATTGTAGTAAAGTACATCCCTCTTAACCAGTTCATTGACCCAGAACTTTGGAGGTCTGCACCTTTTAGCTCACAGGAAATATTCATAAAACTTCTCTGGAGCGCTTTCTTTATAATAATAGCTGTTATAGCTGCTTTTGCCGTTCAGGCACCTCTTAAAACTGTAAAATCGAAAAAAATAGCCTTTTGGTCGATTATACTCATATCTCTTGCTGCCATAGCTATATGGTGGACAAATGCGGCTTATGTTGATCCAAAGACGGGACAAACTTTCAGGATGGGAAGATACGCGGTTGACATAATAATGCATATGATACTGCCAATAATCACGCTAACCGTTCTTTCCTTTGCAGGTTCGATGCTTGTCATGAGAGACACTATGCTTGAAATAATTAAAGAAGATTATATAACGACGGCGAAAGCGAAGGGATTACCAGATAAAGTGGTTAGAGACAAGCACGCTGCAAGGAATGCGCTTCTTCCGCTTATAACCAACTTTGTTATAAGCTTGGGATTCACAGTTAGTGGAGGAATAATCACAGAAACAATGTTCTCATGGCCGGGTATGGGACTTGCATATCTACAAGCATTGAACGAACAAGACGTCCCACTCCTTACTGGACTTTTAACATTCACGGGAATATTTGTGTTAGTTGCGCACCTTATAGCGGACATCCTCTACGCATTCTTAGACCCAAGAATCAGATATTGAAGGTGAGGTGAGAGCATGGCAAACGAACACAAAAGAGAAGCATTATGGATAACGAGGCTAAAGCTTTTTGCAAGATCGTTTAAACAAAACTGGGCTCTGTTTAAGGAGAGAAAAATAGCCATATTTGGTCTTTCGGTTATCATATTCTTTGCAGTTTTTGGTGCAATTTTTCCCCTTTATGTCAAGACAATGAAAAAGATTTATGTGGGAAAGACCTACCACTTCGCAGAGAGTATATATAACCTTTACAACAAAGAACTTCTGCCAAGTTTGAACGATGCTATAAAAAGCGGCAATGGGATCAATTACAGAATTGAAAAGATGCAAATAGAACAGAAGATAGACTCCGAAATGAAAAAGCTTTTCAAATCTCACAAGATGGCAGAAGAAAATGAATTTGCTGATATGGTAAAATCACTCCTTTCTGAAAAGTACTTCGATTTTGATACAAGAAATGGTATTTACCTTTCCATAAGTGATATCTTCTCAAATGTAGATAGCATTAGTGAAGACAATTTAGATGAGCTTACAAACAAGATAACGAGTTACTTCTTCAGAGATAAGATCTCCCAGTTTATAAACGAATTCGGCGAGGAAGAAAAAGCATCCATAGCATGGAACTTTATAGATGGAGATAAATTAAAAGAAACTCTTCTTTACACCGCAAAAACAATGCCAGATTACTTTATAACAGTTGCGCAAGGCTACAACCTGTCCATTTCTAAAGAGGATCTTCAAAAAGATCCAGAAAATTACGTTAAAGAGATTATAAGCTACTCTAAATACAACATCCTCCCAATTGCCGATTTCACCTACGACGCTATAGATATGGATAAGATAAGAAAGACTTTAAGAGAAAACAACGCTTTCTATACCGACCTTGCTCTTTTGATGAAGGATGTTATCGAGGCGTATATAGGTGATACTCTAACGCAAGAAGTTCTTAGCAAGCAAAAAGATAAGATAATAGACATAATCGTTGAAAACATAGATATAGACCTTTTATCCACAGCTTACCTTGAAACGAAGATTGTCAACGAATTTTCTGGATATTCTGGAAGTCTTAGAGATTACCTTGCAGACATAATGAGAAAGCATATCAAAAAATCCGCAATAGACGATCTCGGCTTCGATTCTGAAAGAAAATTGCAGAGCATGAACAATACAATGAATTACTACAAAGAGACCTTTTATAAATTTTTAGGACTTAGTGAGGAGTTTAAAAAATTCAAGAAAGACTTCAACGCTGGGAATATCGAAGCTGCGAAGAAAGATTTGAAAGAAGTTCAAGAGACTCTGAAGCAGCTTTCAAACCTCAGAAAAACAGCAGCTATCACATCCAACTGGGTCGAGAACTTAAAAGGTGGAAATGCTGGATATGGAAAAATGGGACTTGACTTTGGTTCTATAGATGCTCAAGTTTCTTCATATCTGAAGAAATCTTCTGATGCTTTCTTCGATGATCTCATGAACCTTGCAAGAGAAATAACTGACTTTTTAAATACGATGAACGAAAGATCAATAGAAGATGCTTATAAGGTTACAAGAGAAGCCTACCAAGATATGGAAAACGGAAGAGAGATTAATGTTGAAGAAGTTGAAAAAGCTTTGAACATAAAAGTTGGAGAGAAAACTCTGCTTCAAGAAGATAGTAGACTTTATAAGCAGTTCAAAGAAAAAGAGAAGGTCCTTGAAGATCTCTCGAAGAGAATCGTAATTTACGATATTTACTACCTTGCGGACTTTTTCTCCAAAAAGCTTCAGGAAACATTTGGTAAATCAGATATCGTTACAAAAATGCAAAACGCATCGAAGCATTTTGCTAATCTTATAAATAGCAGCAAAGATTTTGATCTTGAAAAGGAACTTGAAAGTTTCAAGTCACTTGTTGCAGAGTCAAGAGACAACATAATGGATGTTCCGCTTGAAAAGATAGCTCTTTCTGAATACAACATAGCAATGATCGATCTTTTGATAAAATCTCATGAGGATTTTCAAAAGGAGATAAAAGAAGTTCTCAAGGCGCATGTTGGAAAGAAGCCTTCGGACGATCTCTATAACAAACTCATTGATGTCGCCGTTAAATTCGATTTGAAGGAGATAGCTGAGTCCTTCTATTTCTCAAGCCTTCCGTATGACCCGGTTACAGGAAACGATGGTCTTTACAACAATCCAGCACCACCATCCGTTTTGCATCCGCTTGGAACTGACCCACTTGGAAGGGATATAATGGCAGAGATGATGTATTCAACCCCCAGGGAATTTGTGCTTGGTATTACAGCGGCTTTGATTACGGTTATTATAGGAACTATCATCGGCGCAACGGCAGCGTATTATGGTGGAGCGATTGATACGTTCTTTATGAGGGTAGCAGACATAGTTATGCTTTTCCCATCCCTCGCACTGTTAATGGTTCTTTCCGCTTTTATAGAACTTACGCTCTTTAGACTAGCGCTTATAATGGGAATCATATCTGGATTTGGTTCTATAACGATAGTTTTAAAATCTCAAGCTCTTACAGTCAAAGTAAGGCCATTCATAGAAGCTGCAAAATCTGCGGGAGCATCCGATAGATACATAATATCAAAGCATATTATTCCAAACATCCTGCCGCTCTCGTTCCTTTACATGATGTTCTCTGTTACATCAGCCATATTCTCGGAAGCAACTCTTTCGTTTTTTGGTCTTGTTCAACTTAAGATGAGTTGGGGAATAATCCTTCACACAGCCCAGAGTCAGGGATATTTAATCGGTAGCAACATAGGCACATTCTGGTGGCTATGGGTTCCACCAGGAGCGGCTATAACGCTCATCTGTTCTGCTTTCTACTTTCTTGGTAGAGGACTCGAAGAAATAGTAAATCCAAGGCTTAGATCGAGGTGATAAAGATGGAGAATAGAGTAGTCCTAAAGGTAGAAAATCTTAAGATGCATTACAAAACAAAAAGAGGTTATGTGAAGGCTGTCGATGGAATCTCCTTTGAGCTTGGAGAAGGAGAATCACTTGGAATAGTTGGGGAATCCGGATGTGGGAAAACATCGGTTTCTATGACTATCTTAAGGCTTCTTCCAGAAAACGCAGAGTTCAAAGGTGGACATATATACTTCGATACTGGTAATGGTCCTATTGACCTTGTAAGCCTTCCAGAAGATGAGATGAGAAAATATCGCTGGAAAGGAATATCAATGATATTCCAGGCAGCTATGAATTCATTGAATCCTGTTTACAAGGTTGGAGACCAGATAATTGAAGCTATCCAAAATCATTATCCTGATGTGTCCATAGATGATGCAAAGAAAAAAGTGGCAGAACTTTTCGAACTTGTAGGACTCGATCCAAAGAGAATGGAGCAGTATCCACATCAATACTCAGGTGGAATGAAACAAAGGGCCATAATAGCTATGGCGCTTTCCTGTGATCCTAAAGTGATAATAGCCGATGAGCCGACCACAGCTCTTGATGTTATAGTTCAGGATAGGATTCTTAAGGAGATGAAGAAGATCCAGCAAAAGCTCAATATGGCAATGATTTATATATCCCACGATATTGCGGTTATTGCGGAAGTTTCCGATAAGATAGCAGTAATGTATGCTGGAAAATTTGTTGAATTTGCAGATTCAGTGACTATTTTCAAGAAACCTGCTCATCCTTACACCTATGGTTTGATGCATGCGTTTCCCAGTGTAGTTGGCCCAAAGACAGAGCTTACAACGATTCCAGGGGAACCTCCGAACCTTCTTGATCCGCCAAAGGGTTGTAGATTCGCACCAAGGTGCCCGCTTGCTACAAAGGAATGTTGGGAAAAAGAACCAGAATACAGAGAGATAGAGCCGGGTCATTGGATTGCATGTCATCACCCATTAAAAGTTGGAGAGGTGGTGAAATTCGATGAGCAAAAGTGATGTCATATTGAAAATAGAAAACTTAAGGAAACTATTTCCAGCTGAGAGAAAGCTATTTGGAAAGGTTAACCTCTTCGTTCATGCTGTTGATGGTGTTAGTTATGAAATAAAGAGGGGAGAATCGTTGGCTCTTGTTGGTGAATCTGGTTGTGGTAAGACAACAACTGGAAAGATACTTGTAGGGCTTTATGAACCTACGAGTGGAAGAGTTCTAATAGAGGGAGAAGATGTCACGCCTTACCTCATACAGAATAAAAAGCAGGTCAGAGAATATTTAAAGGAAATGTATCTTGACAAATTCAAAAAGGGTGAAACCTCCAGCACAGAAATAGATCAAAAGATGTATGAACTTTACAAAAAGCTTGGAGAGAATGAATCTGCCTTCATAAATCATTTCATGAAAGATAGAGGAAAAAAGATGATAAACCTTAGAAAAAAAGTTCAGATGATATTCCAAGATCCTTACGAGTCTTTAAACCCAAGAATGACGATATATGATATAGTTGCAGAACCTTTAAACATCCATAACATAGGAACTATAAAAGAGAGGGAAGATAAAGTGGAAGAGCTTTTGGCAAGCGTTGGTTTAACTCCACCAGACTCTTTCCTCTTTAGATTTCCGCATGAGCTTTCTGGTGGTCAAAGGCAGAGGGTTGCTATAGCGAGAGCTCTCATATTGAATCCAACTTTCGTTGTAGCCGATGAACCTACATCAATGCTTGATGTTTCAATAAGGACAGGAATAATGAAGCTTATGATGAAGCTTGCCGATGAATACGATATGAGTTATCTTTACATAACCCACGACCTTGCTGTTGCAAGATATATGGCAAACAAAATAGCAGTTATGTATCTTGGAAAGATAGTCGAAATGGGGGACATAGAGGAGGTCCTTCACAATCCACTCCATCCATACACAAAAGCACTTCTCGATGCTGTTCCAGTGCCGGATCCAGAGCATAAAAGAGGAGAGCCAAACATAAAAGGTTCTGTCGCAAAGCCAATAAATCCGCCGCCAAGGTGTAGATTCTACGATAGATGCCCCTTTGCAACAAAGGAATGTGAGAAGCTTCCGCATCCTGAACTTAAGGAAGTTGCACCGAATCATTGGGTCGCCTGCCATGTGGTTGCAGGAGATGTGAAAGCAAAGTGAAATAAATCTCAAAACGCACCCGCTATGGACTTACCCCCGGAAGCGGGACAAATAAAAAAGCATCATCTAGGTTCCATACATCTGGCTCCGGTATTCAACCGGGGCCATCTTGTTTAATCTCATTTGATACCTCCTATTGTTGTAAAACTCTATGTAGTCATCTATCAGTTTCTTATACTCCTCTTTTGCCTTATCCCCTTCTATCTTAACTACTTCT
>JAMOOR010000060.1 GCA_027065235.1 Thermotogaceae bacterium
ATTATTCTTCCAAGATCTGTTGGAGTAATGGTCTTTCTTGGAAGCGGGATACTATTAATGCTCAGTAGAATTGTCTGGCATTGGATGTCTGAGCACAAAAAGACTTCAGGTTTTTCAGAAAAAAGAGTAATAATAATCGGAGCCGGCGATGCTGGAACGATGCTTTTGGAAGAATTTGAAAGAAGACCTTCTTTAGGAAAAGTTGTGGCCTTCCTTGATGATTCAAAAAGGAAAATAGGAAGAAAAATAAGAGGAATCCCTGTATATGGTCCTGTAACAGACGCGATGGAATATGTTGATAAACTGAGAGTGGATGAAGTAATAATTGCAATTCCCTCTGCTACAAAAGACGAGATGAAAAGAATCCTTGACTCATTAGATTTGAGGCGAATCTCTGTAAAAACCTTACCTGGCATATACGAACTTGCCGATGGAAAAGCAAGGATAGGAAGTTTAAGGGAAGTGTCTATAGAGGACCTTCTTGGAAGGGAAGAGATAAAGGTAGATGTTGAAAAAATAGCGTATTACTTAAAAGGAAAAACTGTAATGGTCACAGGAGCAGGTGGGAGTATTGGTTCTGAGCTTGTTAGGCAAATTGCAAAAATGAAACCGAAAAAGATAATTCTTTTAGGCAAAGGCGAAAACAGCATTTATAAAATAGATGAAGAACTTAATGTAGAATTCCCGGATGTGAAAAAAGAGAGGATAATTGGTGATGTTTCGGATGAGCTATGGATGGAAGATGTGTTTAGAAGAACAAAACCTGATATAGTCTTTCACGCTGCTGCTCATAAGCACGTTCATCTCATGGAAGAGAATCCTTATGAAGCTTTCAGGGTAAATGTCCTTGGAACAAAGAATATTGCAAACCTTTGCTGTAAATATGATGTAGAACGGTTTATATTCATATCAACTGATAAAGCTGTTAATCCAACATCAATAATGGGACTCAGCAAAAGATTGGCGGAACTTTATCTTATGTATGGAATAGTTGACTCTGGTTGCAAAACAAAATTTGCCATAGTAAGGTTTGGAAACGTTCTTGGAAGCAGAGGAAGCGTTATACCGAAATTTAAAGAGCAAATTAGAAAGGGCGGGCCTGTAACCGTAACGGATCCAAGAATGAGAAGATTCTTCATGACTATACCTGAAGCAGTTTCTCTTGTTCTTCAGGCGGGTGCATATTCTTCTGGAAAGGACTTGTTCGTACTTGATATGGGTGATCAGATATCCATAGATGAGCTTGCAAGAACTCTGATAACTTTATCTGGTTTCGTTCCTGATCAGGATATGAAGATAGTTTACACGGGTATGAGGCCAGGAGAAAAACTTTATGAGGAACTCTTTTATTCTTATGAAACTGTAGAAGATACTCCTCACCCGAAAGTTATGAAAGCCGTTTCAAAAAGGAAATTTGAAGGTGTAAAAGAAGTTATAGATAGAATAACTTCCTTTATTAAGGCTGGCAACTGGAAAGATGTTCTGAAAGAAGCGAAAAAAATTGTTCCTGAATATGGAGGGTGGAATCATGTGGATGGTGATAAGTGATACTCATGATAATATGGAAAATGTCAAAAAGTTCGTTGAAATTGCAAAAGAGAAGAAGGTAAAAGTGGTGTTTCATTGTGGAGACATTGTGGCTCCGTTTGTAATTCCACTTTTTAAAGGTTTTAAACTTTATGCAGTTTTTGGAAACAACGACGGTGAATGGCTTTATTTAAAAGAAAAAGCTGGAGAGGCTATAGCAAAGGGACCAAGAGAAGTGGAAGTTGATGGAAGAAAGGTAGCATTGATGCATGAGCCATTTCTTTTGGAAGCTATAGCAAAATCTGGTATGTACGATTTTGTCTTTTACGGTCATACCCATGACTTAGACATAAGAAAGGTAGGATCAACTTTAATAATTAACCCTGGGGAAGCCTGTGGATGTTTGAAAGGTGAAGCAACCGCTGTTATGGTAAATCCAGTAACGAAGGAATATGAAGTCATAAAGCTATGATAGGAGAAAAAATAATACGATTCGATGTGATAGACTCAACCAACGCCTATGCTCTGGAAAATTACGAATATCTTCACGATGGTGATGTGATAGTTGCAAAAGAGCAGACAAAGGGTCGAGGTCGTCAAAAACGGAGTTGGCACTCCCCGAGAGGGGGGCTATGGTTTAGTATTGTCTTCAAACCAAGAAA
This sequence comes from Thermotogaceae bacterium, assembly GCA_027065235.1. Classification (GTDB taxonomy): domain Bacteria; phylum Thermotogota; class Thermotogae; order Thermotogales; family Thermotogaceae; genus JAGHBG01. Next base: position 2,190 of record JAMOOR010000060.1, read on the forward strand.
AATGAAAGACATGAATTTTTATACGAAGCTTGCCTCTGTTTCTCTTTATGAATTTTTGGAGAGAATGGAAATAAAAGCGACAATAAAATGGCCCAATGATATTCTGTATAAGGGAAAGAAGCTGGCTGGAATATTAACGGAAGGGATCTACGAAAGTGCAGTGCCGAAAGTGATAGTTGTTGGAATAGGGATAAATATTAACAACGAGATACCTGAAGAGTTATCAGGTATAGCAACGAGTATAAAAGAGATAAAAAAGGAAGAAGTCAGTGGTGACTATGTGCTAAGAAAACTAATTGCTATAATGAACAAAAACAGAAAAAAATACTCTTCACGGCCTAATGCTCTAACACGAGTTTGGAAAAATAGACTCGATATAAAGGAAGGTTCTGAGATAACATATAACGGAAAAACATGTGAAGTAAGAGAGATAAGACAGGATAAGTTGATATTAACATGCGATGGGAAAAGGATAGAAGTTTATGATATTCACCGTTGATTCTTTATCTCCATAAAAATTGAAAAAATCCCACTAACAACTATCAGTGTTCCTCCTATTACATTCCATAGTGTAGGTTTGTAGTTTAAGAATATGGTAGATAACACCAATGCAAAAACAGGGTCAAGATAACTCAAAACTGATGCCACTCTTATATTAACTTTCTTTAATGTATTCCACCAAAGAAGCAAAGCCACACCCGTGTTAAGAACACCAGCTATCATGAGAAGCAAGATTTCTTTAAGCGATAGAGGTTCGAAATATGGTATCGAGAAGATAAAAGTTACGGCGATCGCCGATAAAAATTGATTGAATGTAAGAACATAAGGGTGAACATTTTTTGTAGCGTGCTTTCCAAGTACCACCAAGCTTCCATAAAAAACAGCTGCTATCAGTGCAAATATCATTCCAATGGACTCTGACGGCGTGAAAGAGAAAATAAGACCTATTCCTGTAAAAGCAATAGCAGCAGCTATCCACGACCACAAAGGGGTAGGGTTCCCCAAGAAGAAGGATATAAGTATAGAAATAATCGGGGCTGTGTAGTACAAAAAATCTGCTGTTGATGGGCCTATCCTATTAACACTCATAAAAAGAAATATCCAATTTAAGGACAAAAATACACCACT
>JAMOOR010000061.1 GCA_027065235.1 Thermotogaceae bacterium
GAGCTTTTTATGAGATTGCTCACGTAAAGCCAGGCATCTCGGATTATTTCAAACCCGCCGTGTGTTATAAACTCTGCACTGTAGGCCATCTTTTTTCTCTCCTGTTATCTCAGTCTTGCTGGCAGTGAATATCTCTGTTCTATCTCGGTAAGCCTGTTTAGAATCGTCATAGTCTTTTCCAGCTGGAGACAGGCCTCAGATCTTCCTGCAAGGTTTTCCACTTCAAGCTGGTCGTAAAGAATGGATCTCAGCTTATCAACGTATGCTCTGACGCTTTTGTTGAGAGACTGTATCACTTCTGAGCCACAATACACGCACCTTCCAATGTCAATGTCAGGTTCAGCTTCACTGGGGCTTTTGCTGCACCACGCTTCCCACTGAGAAAGCATCTTTTCCACTCTCGTGGCTTCTGCAAGAGCATTCGCCAGAAGACCTGTTCCGTAAAAGTAAGCTGCACATCTGACTACTGCACTGTCCTCTGTGATAGTCGCAGGAGAAATACCAGTCTGATACGCCATCTTGAGCACGTCGTAGACAGGATATCTGTATATGGTTTTCAGAAAAACTTTGGTTTCGTTGCTCAGCTCTCCACCTGCCTTTTTGGGTTTTTCAGGAAGTTTGTTGAGGTATTCAGATATTTTCTGCCTGACTTTTGTCGTTATGTTTTTTCCATCTGCAAAAGCTGCGCACGTGCAGGATACTCCGTCTATCATAGTGCACTGATTCAGCTGCCCTCTCAGCAGCGCATCCACCACATCAGAGAAGTCCTGCCTGCACGGGCTTACAAGCGTTACCTCTCCTGAACTTGAAACCGTCACGTCTCCCGCAAGCCCCCGTATAACAGGCACAAAGTCTGTCACTATGACACCTTTTTGTGCCAGCCATCCCACCATTCCTTTTGTTTTTACCACAGTGATAAAGTTGTTCATCTCAGCAGGGCAGCCGTTTTCTATTTGGCTTTGCTCCTGTGGTTGTATCTTTGAGCTGGTTTTGCCAGCAGGAAGATTCTTCTTCCAGGAGTCAACGGTTTCTGTCCACGATCCCTTTATTCCAAGTGCCTGTTTGACTTCAGCAATAAGCGTTCCCCTGTTGTCAGCAGCCTCTTTTGAGAAAGGGCTCATCACCACCGCTGCAATTGCTTTTCCCGCTTTGCACTCGTCAAGCTGAAGCTGATTCAGGAAGTTTGCCGCAGAGTCAAGTGCCTGTATTATCTGGTTTGCTTTGGGATTGAGTCTGGAAAGTGCATACTGAAACGCAAACGCACCTGCTGTATACATAATGTTTTTCATTCTGCTTACCAGATAGTCAAAGTTCATAAGATCCATGCTGCCCAAGAATATGTCTATACCACCGCAGCCAAATCTCACTGAGGGAAGCTGTATGCTTATGGGATAATCCACTCCAGTCTTCCACCTTATCGAGCCGTATCCTATGTCGTAGTATCTTCTTGCTGATCCTTTTATCATTCCTGGACCCGCTCCCGTAATGGTTGCATTGTTGAACCAGTCGTCCACCCAGCTTGCACTGGCACAAAAGCTGGTAAGAAGAACGAAAAGCAGGGCAAGAGTTAAACCTCTCATTTTTTTCCTCCTGAAAGGAAGTTCTTTCTATCTAAATAGAAATGGCCTGCTAAAATGCAGAATAGATTCTTGGCTGGATTTTTTCTTTTCTTGGCCAAGCACTGAAGCTATTTCTGGATCATAAAAAGAGCCTGCACTCTTTCAGCATGGCGTTTGTGGTGCGGATCTTTCAGGCAACAAATCGTTATAAACAGCCTTGCTGTTCTGAGCATGGCTGCAACAGAGTTCTTTTTAGAAAAAAATAGAAGGTCTAAAAAAATACCCCCTTTTTCCCCTCTAACGGCTTCTCTGAGGCGTTTGTTTTGGGGAAGACGATATAACTATCGTATTTTGGAAAACAGATGCCTTAAAAGCGAAATTAGAGCCTCTGAGACACCTTTTAGAGCAAAGATGGAATCTTCTCAGCAGAATACCTGAAATTTGTTGCAGATGCAGAAGCAAATACTAACTTAAAACATCAATACCTGAGCAGTTCAAAAAGTGTGCTCTTTTTTGTATTTTTTTTGGCTGTCTCAGCATGAGACATCTATATTTTTTTGCTAAAGGCTTTTTCTATGATTCTTTTAGCAATTGGAGGAATTCTTCTCTGCTTAAACCTGCCTGTTGAAGAATGGACAGAAGTGTGCCTCTGGGAATATCTTTTCTTTGGGGGACTATGACAAGACGCTTTTTGCCATGTTCTTCCTTGTAGTAGGCTTTATGGTTGCCTTTGCCTCGCTTTGGTGCATAGCGAAAACCAGCCTTTTTGAGAACCCTCTCCACCTCTGCTGATGATACCACTGGGAGTTTCATTCACAGGCAACCTCTATAGCTGTGGTAAATTTTTCCTCTGCTGCGAGAGTTTCTTTTATTTCTTCCAGCATACCTAACTCCTTTGCATTTTCCAAATATAGCTCAACCGCTTCTTTGAGATTGTGAAGAGCTTCCTCTACTGTCTCGCCTGCACTTGCTACACCGAGCTCAGGGCATTTGGAGACATAGCCTTCTTTTTCTTTCCAGATGATGCTGGTTAGTCTGAAGGTTTGCATATCCACACTCCTGCAACCAAAAGCTTTAAAAGCAGTTTAGCATTTTTTAGCCTTCTCTTAAAGCACCTCAGTGTAGCGATTTCTTGGCAAAAACCTTCTCCACCTGCTCTGCTTGAATCTGACAGCCTCGTAGAAGAACGGAACGAGCTCCTCTTCCTTCAGCACGAGCTTTTTTGCAGTGCGTTTGTTTTCCACTTCAAAGAAGATCTCAAACACATCTTTCATCCAGCCTGCGGCATCTATCCTTGCTGTGCACTTTCTTTTAACCAGAAAAGAAATGGCTGGATCAATGGAGCTGAGCAGCTTCTGAACAGCACTGACTATTTTTTTAAGCTCGTCTTTAACCGAATAGGCATGCAATTCCACACCTCTCAACTCTGTTTTGCCGAGAAAGAAAAACATTGCTTTTGCTATGGCAGTCCTTTTGTTACCTTTATACTGAACAAAAATCTGATCGTTAATTTTTATGAAGGTTATGAGAGGAGATATAATTTGGCCATTGAAGTAGTATTCTGGATTTTTCCTGAGCATACGGAAGTTATGTTGGATTCTATCCTCAAGGAGGAGATCAATCCAGCACATGTTCTGGTAGCTTGGATTTCCCGTTCCTGAAATTTCGAACACATTAACCGAAGCTCTGTAACACCACGAATGCGAAACCACAAACGGCATCCAGAGAAGCTCATCTGGCAAAGGCTCTATCCTGTG
>JAMOOR010000062.1 GCA_027065235.1 Thermotogaceae bacterium
TGGGACAGAGAGAAAGAAATATCAGACATGATGAGCTTTTTAAACACAGAACCTAATTCCATATTGTTTGTGTATGGGCCGAAGTCCTCTGGTAAGAGCACACTCATGATAAAAGTTGCTCAAATGCTAAAGAACTCTCCTTTTCAATTCCTATGGTATGACTTAAGGAAATATGCGATAGAGAAAACAGAAGATGCTATCTCGATACTGCTTGGAGCGAAGGGAGTGTCGACGGCTTTAGCAAGGCTTTTTGACATACAACTTGGTGTGATATCAATAAAACCTGAAGAGCTATTAAAGGTGTTTAAAAAAGAGAAAGATCCATTCTTACTACTTGAAGAGGAATTGCTTAAGATAAAGGATAGTGGAGACTTGCCTGTGATAGTCTTTGATGAGCTGCAAAACCTGAAAGATATTTACCTAAATGGAGACAGGAAACTTGTGGACAGAATATTTAACTTTTTCGTAACGATAACGAAGGTGAATCACCTATCACACGTGATAGTGATGAGTTCTGATACGTTCTTTATTGAGGAAGTTTATAGCGATTCAACACTTAAGAACACTTCAAGGTATTATCTTGTCGATTTCTTCAATGATGAGACTGCTTGCAGTATTCTTGCAAGTGAAGGAATCGATGATGAAACAGCAAAAAAGATCGTGGAAAGAGCCGGTGGGGTTCCTTGGATATTGGAGGAAATAGTAGAAGGTGAAGACCCTATGAAAGTGCTTGAGGAGCTCTATAAGGAAACGAGAGCAAAGATAGAGAGTTTTCTTTTGGAATATGAAGAGGAGAAAACGGCGAAATTGGTAATGGAAGAGGTTCTAAAAGGGAAAAACAGGCCCACAAAAACTACCATAAATACAATAAAGGACATGGTACAAAAAGAAATCCTCTTCTATGACCCAATAAATGTTGTTGTACGCTTCCAAACCCGCCTTGATGAGCTAGCGGCAAAAGAAATTTTAAAAATCAATTGAAAATTAAGGAGGGAAATATCATGAGATTTAAACATGAAAAGCTTACAGAAGATATAGCGGCGGAACTTAAAGAAAAAGCGAGGCAAGCAAGGGCAGATATCATTAAGATGACTCATATAGCAAAATCAGGCCACCCCGGAGGTTCGATGTCCTCAATAGAAATTTTCCTGACTGTCTATTCCTTTGCAAACTTCGATCCTAAAAATCCAGACGATCCGAACAGAGATAAATTCGTTATAAGCCACGGCCACACTTCCCCGGGCGTTTACGCCGCACTTATTCAGGTGGGAGCCGTTGATAGAGATGAGGTTTTGACAGGATTCAGGCATGTATCTTCAAAGTTCGAAGGTCATGTTACAAGGGGCCTTCCGGGAATTGATTGGACAACTGGGAATTTAGGACAGGGTCTCTCTGCTGGTCTTGGTATGGCTCTTGCAAGCAAGTTCAACAAAAGAAATTACCATGTTTTTGTAATGATGTCAGATGCTGAACAAAACAAAGGACAAGTTGCAGAAGCAAGAAGGGTTGCTGTGAAATACAACGTATCTAACCTTACCGTTGTTATAGATTACAACGATGCTCAGATATCTGGAAAGGCAAAATCTATAATGCCGGTAAATATAAAAGAAGAATACGAAGCAGCTGGATGGAAGGTGTACGAGGCTGACGGGCACGATTTTGCCGATCTTTACGAAAAGATAAAGTTGGCTGTTGAAGACGAATCTCCCAGTGTAGTTCTTGCCCATACAAAGATAGGAAAGGGCGTATCTTTCATGGAGGATGAGGTTAAATACCACGGGAAACCTCTTAATGAAGAAGAGCTTAAAAAAGCTCTTGAAGAGCTCGGCGTCCAGGACGACACGGCAAAATATAAAGAAAAGAGAAAAAGCCTTCCTACAAAGCCGCATGAGAGAGTATACAAAGAATATGAAGTTAACATAAACACTGGTGAGCCTATCGTTTATGATAAAGAAATGGATGGTAGGGGTGCCGCTGGAAAGGCGATACTCGATATTTTAAAGAAAAATCCGGATGCTCCTGTTGCACTCGTTGATTGTGATCTTCTTGAATCGGTAAGGCTCAACTGGGCCGCTGAAGAGTTCCCAGAAAAAGTGGTGGAAGTAGGAGTTGCAGAGCAAAACGCTGCCACTTTAGCTGGAGCTATGTCAGCAGAAGGTGTTATAACCGTTTTTGGAGACTTTGGAGTCTTTGCAGTTGACGAGACATTCAACAACCAAAGGCTCAACGCTATGAACCACACAAACCTTAAGGTTTTGGCAACTCACTGCGGAACCAATGTTGGAGAGGATGGAAAGACTCACCACGCTCTCTTTTACATTGGAGGGCCTGCTAGCTGGTTTGGCTTCCATGTTATAGTACCGTCCGATGCTAACCAAACAGACCACGCAACAAGATACATGATGGGGCGCTATGGCAATTTCCTCTTGGCAGTTGGAAGATCCAAACTTCCCGTTATAAGAAAAGAGGATGGAAGCTTATTCTACGATAAAGACTACAAATTCGACTGCAAAAACGTTGATGTTATAAGAAAGAGAGAGTCTGATGTTGTAATAATTGCCGCAGGTTCTGTTGTGCCCGGAGCTGTTGAAGCTGCCGATGAGACTGGAACATCAATGATAGCCATTCCATGTCCACTTGAATTTGATGTAAATCTTTTGAAGGAGCATGTGGAAGGAAAGAAAGTTCTTGTTGTTGAGGATCATGGATGGTTTGGACTAGGAGCGGTTCTTTCTTACAAGCTTATGAAAAGCGGCGTATATGTTAAAAAGTTTGAGCACATAGCGATAGACTCGTTCACAGAATCTGGGAGCTGGAAGGATATATACAAAATCCACAAACTCGATAAGGATGGGATAGTTGAAAAGATAAAGAAAATGTGAGGTGAAGAATGTGATAAGGATATACAACACCCTTTCAAAGAAAAAGGAAGATTTCATTCCTCTTAAAGAAGGTTGGGTCAGGATGTATGTGTGTGGCCCAACCGTTTATGGGCTTATTCATGTTGGAAACGCCCGCCCTGCGATAGTCTTTGATGCTTTTAGAAGGTACCTTGAATACAGAGGCTACAAGGTTGTTATGGTCCAGAACTTCACAGATATTGATGACAAGATAATAAACAAAGCCAACGATCTTGGTGTTGATCCACAAAAGCTTGCTGACACATTTATAGCAGAGTATTTCAAAGATGCCTACTCACTTGGCATAAGACCGGCTAATTTTCACCCAAAGACGACGGATTATGTGAAAGAAATAATCGATATGGTTCAAAAACTGATAGATAAGGGTTACGCATACACCACA
>JAMOOR010000063.1 GCA_027065235.1 Thermotogaceae bacterium
AACGTTGAAGAATACGTAGCATGGTACAGGTTGTATCCCATAGACATGGAAGCGAATCTTTCCATGATAAAGGTTAATAGATTTCCAGAGGTGAAGAGATTTCCAGATGTTTCTAATATAAAGATCGTTATGGAGGACGCTTGGGGCATGAAAAAGGAAGCAAAAATAATTCTAAGGAGAGTGGGAAACTAATGTTCTTTAAGAAGAGAAAAAAGGATGTAAGTTCAAATCCTTTTTACAAAGAAAAGAAATCTATGAAGATTTACATAGAATGTGGCAGGTGTGGTCATGTCATGGAATTTAGGATCTTGAATGATAGAGATTTAATGGTATCTTATGATGGTGTTTCGACTTATGTGATAGATAAGCTTTATGTATGTCCAAAGTGCTATAACCAGATATCCGTAAAAGCAGGGTTTAAGGAAAGTCTGAAGCCAACTTATGTTGAGATAAATGGAGGAAAGTTCATAACAAAAGAAGAGTATGAAGGGAAGGAGGGTGAAAGATGAAAAAGTTTTTCACAAGTGAAAGTGTAACAGAAGGACACCCCGACAAGGTAGCGGATCAAATCTCTGATGCTATACTCGATGCTATACTTGAGCAGGATTTAAGAGCAAGAGTTGCTGTAGAAACTATAGTAACAACTGGAATAGCCTTTGTAGCTGGAGAGGTTACCACGAGGGCCTACGTTGATATCCCTGAAATAGTAAGAAAGACCATACTTGAGATAGGATATACAAGGGCGAAATATGGGTTTGATGGTGAAACCTGTGCAGTTTTGACTTCCATACATAATCAATCGCCCGATATAGCTCTTGGGGTTAACAAAGCCCTTGAAGTTAAACAGAGCAAGGAAGAAATAGAAGACGAGTTATTAGCTCTTGGAGCTGGTGACCAAGGAATGATGTTTGGATATGCTACCAATGAGACCGAGGAATACATGCCGCTTCCAATAACTTTGGCTCATAAGCTTTCTATGAGACTCGCTGAAGTTAGAAAAAAGGGAGTAGTTCCCTTTTTAAGGCCAGATGGTAAGACCCAGGTAACAATTGAATATGAAGATGATAAACCTGTTAGAGTTGCAAAGGTGCTTGTTTCCGCCCAGCATAATCCTAACGTAACAAAAGAAGAGCTTGAGGAGACAATTATTAAGAATGTGATTGATCCTGTTATTCCTGAGGATTTAAGAGACGATAATATGGAAATATTGATAAATCCAACGGGGAGATTTGTTCTTGGTGGTCCAATGGCTGATACTGGTCTTACCGGAAGAAAGATAATAGTTGACACCTATGGTGGCTGGATTCCACATGGTGGAGGAGCCTTCAGTGGAAAGGATCCAACAAAAGTCGATAGGTCAGCTCACTATATGGCAAGATATGTTGCAAAGAATGTAGTGGCTGCTGGACTTGCCGATAAGTTTATGATACAACTTGCCTACGCTATAGGTGTTGCCCATCCACTCTCCGTTATGATTGATACTTTTGGAACGGCTAAGGTTGATGAAGATAAGCTCCTTAAGGTTATAATGGAGTTGTTTGATTTCAGGCCAGGTGCTATAATAAAAAAACTGAATTTGTTAAGACCAATTTACAAAAAGACAGCAGCTTACGGACACTTTGGAAGGAATGAAGAAGAATTTACATGGGAGAAATTGGATATGGTTGACGAGCTTAAAAGAGCTTTTAATCTTTGAAGGGAGGGGAAGTTGAGTGCCGAATAAAAGATCAGCAGCTAAGAGAGTTAGACAGTCTGAGAAAAGAAGACTCATGAACAAAGCAAGAAAAAGTTCCTTTAAGAATGTTGTGAAAAAGCTTATGAGAGCCATGGAAGAAGGAAAGAGTAAAGAAGAGGTCATGGAACTCTTTAAGAAAGCCCAAAAGCTTATTGATAAAGCCGCACAAAAGGGTGCAATCCATAAAAATACAGCTTCGAGAAAAAAGAGAAGATTGGCAGCTAAAGTTAATAAGTACTTGGAGAATGTAGAAAAGGTAGGATGACTTACAATTGCATTCTTCACGACTCAAAAGGGAATTTCTTCAAACCAATTGAAATAAAATTCGACCCACACATGCGTGTGGGTCTTTTTACATTTGATGATGACTTAAAGGACTTTCTTGCTGGATCCAAGGAGTTTTTTTGCATATGTAATGATGATGATGGTTGCCATATTAAAAGGATTCTGTATATAAACTCTATTTCTTTCAAATCGAACGTCGCTACCTTTTCATATAAGAATTTAGAGCTTGATATAAGCAATATACCCTTTCTCTATGATTTAAAAGAATTTCCAAAAGAATTATCTGTTGCAGCAATTCTTGGGGAAGTTGAGAAAATAGTAAATCAAAACAACGAACTATCATTCTCTAAGTTTTTACAAAACCTACAACTTTTGGATATATATCCTGTAATTTTGCTAATATCGATTTACATGAGCTTGTACGAAGATGGCAAGAATGTTGACATTTTAGAGCTTTGCTTTCTTTTAAAAGAGATTATCTACTCCTCATCTTGAGATAATTCATCTTCTTCTATCTCTTTCAATTTTTCTTTTTCCACAACATCCTCCACCTGTACGTTAACGGCTTCAACTTTTAATTCTGTCATCCTTTCAATATCTTCTTTTATCTTTTCCATTAATCCTTTTACATACTCTGGTATTTTTTCACCGTATGGGACCTTTAAGCTCTTTATGGCGACAACCACGTTATCTTCAGGAGTTCTTTGTATGACGACGATCTTTTTGAGCCTTTTCCTAGTTTTTGGATCATCCTGTAGTTCCATATATTCCATAAGATCCCTGTAGACTATTTCTTTCAATACGTTATCTGATATTTCTATCTTCCCTCCATGGTATTCCATAATCTCGCCTCCTTAGACTTTTTCAACATACTCCCCTGTTCTTGTATCAACTCTTACTTTGTCCCCTATTTCCACAAAGAATGGAACTGTTACTTTTAAACCTGTTTCAAGAGTTGCAGGTTTTCCTCCACCAGAAGCCGTATCTCCTCTGTATCCAGGAGGTGTATCTACAACCTCAAGCACAACGGTAGTTGGAAGCTCTACTCCTATGGGAGTGCTTCCATGAAAAACAAGAGAAACTTCCATATTTTCCACCAAGTAATTTATTGCATCCCCAAGAACTTCCGTGCTAATCGGATATTGATCGTAATCGTCAAGGGTCATGAAGTAATAATTTTCCCCATCGTTGTATAGATACTGGGCTTTTCTGAAGGAGACATCCGCTTCCTCAAGCTTTTCGCCGCTCATGAAGTTTACATCTCTCACATATCCTGTTTTAACGTTTTTCATCTTTACTCTAACCTGTCCGGAACCCCTTGCTCTGAAGTGTTTCGTTGCTTCAAGAACTCTGTAGACTTCTCCATCGTATATAACGAACATGTTCTTTTTTAGATCTCCAACTTCCACCATGGAATAGTTCCCTCCTTCTTTAAAAGTTGTAACCCTTTTCTGATTATATCACGAAGAATGGGTTCTTTATTTTTGAATAGGATAGTATAATTCTTAACGGGAGGGATGATCGATATGAAAAAAGCCTATATAAAAGCGTTGGTTTTAGATAAAGTTAACAATGCGCCTGTGGTTCTATTAGGAATAGAGAACTCTAGAAAGGTGGTACCTATATGGATTGGCCCGTGTGAAGCATATGTTCTTGCTATGAGCATAGAAGGTCTTGATACTCCAAGGCCACTTACACATGATTTGATATACAATTTCTTAGATGTACTTGATGTAAGGATCGAAAAAGTTATCATACATACTGTCAAAGATAATACATTCTATGCGAATATACTTATAAAAGATATGACTTATGTTGATGAAGAGGGGATTGAAGAAGCCCCAATATTTGAAATTGATGCAAGACCTTCTGATTCACTTATATTAGCAGTAAAGCGTAATGTTCCTATATATGTCTCTTCTGAAATTGTAGATGAGCATTCCATAGAAATTGAGGAACAAGAGGAAGATGAAGAGGAAGACGAAAAGTTCAAGCAGTTTATAGAAAACCTTGATATAGATGCATTTAGGAGGATGCTTGATGAAAGAAGAGAAGATAACCAAGATCAAGCATAGAATGGAGAAGTGGCTTGATAATGGTGATTGGAAGATATACAAAGCAATTCGCTACACTCCGCTCTCTGGTGGAAAGTTATTGAGATCTTCCATTATTCTCAATATTGGAAAGGATTTGGGAATAGATGATGAAGATTTGTTAGACCTTTGTGTTGCAGTTGAATTTTTTCACTCCGGGACTCTCATACATGATGATCTTCCGGCAATTGATGATGCAAGTTTTAGAAGGGGAAAGAAAGCAAATCACAAGGTTTTTGGAGAAAATATTGCCATACTTGCAGGAGATGGATTGTTTTTTAAAAGCTTTATAATAATCTCAGAAAAATATCCAAAACTTGTATTTGATTTTTCTAAGGTTGCTTATGATGTATTGGTTGGGGAAGCAATTGATGTGGAACTTGAAGAAAAACAGGTATATACTGAGAAAGATATATATGAGATGTATAGAAAAAAGACGGGGGCGCTTTTTGGTTTTTCATTTATGGCAGCTGCAAGGCTTGAGGAAAGGAGGTTTTGGAGAAAGCTGAAGGAAATAGGTGAGAGTTTTGGCATAGCTTTCCAAATTTATGATGATATAAAGGATATAAAAGGAGAATTCGAAAAAGTTGGAAAGGATCTAGGAAAAGATATTAATAAAAAGACTATACTTAAGTTGAAGAGTATTAAACAAGCAGAATATGAAGCGAATGAAATCTATAAGAAAGTAATAGATAACCTGGTTTTTTATGGTTTAAATAGAACTGCTGATTTTTTAAAAAGTGTTCAGAACATGGTAAAGGAAGGTTGATGAGTTATGGCACCTAAGCTTAAGATAAATTTTTCCTTCCTCAAAAATTTGAAGAACGTGAAACCGAAGGAAATTCCTTCCATAGTTATTTCTTTTATAAAGGGTCTTTATAAGAAAAAGATATTATTCTTCACAGTTGTAGGAGTTTTGATTCTCATAATCGTTGGTGGGATCTTTCTTTTAAGAGCAAAAAAACAAGCTAAAGTGCAGGTTAAAGAAGAGGAAGCGGCTCAAGCTATAGCTATAAATCTGTTTATTCAAATACCACCAGGTGCATATCCAAAAGGTAAAACATTTACCATTAAACCTATTGTAGGATCGGAGCTCAAAGATTATCAGCAGAGTTATGGCTTCATTGACAACGTATACGAAGTTAAACCGGATGACGGCAGAGATGAGTTTGCACTAAAACCGTTGGAGCTCAAAATGTATATACCTGGCGATAAGCTTTTGGGAGAGAATTATGCAAATTTGACACTTGCTTATATGAAAGGTGATGGCCCTCCAACGCCATTTCCAGGTAGTTATATAGGGAAAGATGACGAAGGATATTTTGTTGCTGCCAGTGCGTTCCATACTTCCAAAATAGGAGTGATACCTGTTCCCGTTAAGGACGAGCAACACCACGGTCTTCGTCTCGTAAGAGATGTCCTTTCTGTGAAACCTGGAATAATCATAGTTCCGGGAGAATCTCCAAAATTCTCAGGGGACACAGCTGAGGGTAACTTATGGGAAACTGTGTTCCCGGATAGGCCTCTTTACGTTTTTGACTATCCATTATCGCAACCACGTTCTATGCTGTATATGGAAGAAGCTAATAGTTATTTTAGAAACATAGGCGAAAAGAGCTTTATAAAATTTGAATCAGAAATACTTGCTCAAGAACTCAAAAGACCGGATATATCAAAAAATGAGTATCATATAATAGCTCAAGGTATAGGTGGGCTTATCGTTTTATACACTTTATTAAATCATCCAGAGATAACGAACATAAAGAAACTAATTCTTATTGGTGTTCCTTATAGAGGAACCAATGTAGCAAATACCTTGGTTTTTGCAAATATGATATATACCCCTCCTGTTAAGAGTGCTGCTGAGATGTTAGGATTGTCTGAAAAAACCTTCATGAATATAAAATTCCATGTATTTAATTATATTGAGATGGTGAATGATTACTATAAGGATGTTCTTCCAGATTCGGATGTTATAAGGGATATTACCTCGAAGCCTCTAAGAAACGATTTGAAATATCTAGTAATTGTAGGAACATTACCGCCATTTGGAATCGATGTTAAAGGAAGCGGACTGGAAAGAATATATCCGGAACTTGTTCTTGGAAAAGGAGATGGAGTTGTTAGTGAAGATGAGGCAAGACTTCCTGGCGAGCCTTTTTTAACCTTTCCTGTCTCTTTTGATTCGTATTACGCAAAATCGGAGATCCTAAATACCATAAAAGGCTTTATTGATACCGATAAGATTCCAAAGCCCCCAAAACTTGAAGGGGACAAATATAAGGAGTTTTTACCCGTGGAAGTTGTAAAGAGGGAAGGATTATCTTCATCGAAAAAGGAGGAGGAAGAGAGAACTACACCTGAAGCTTCTAAAATTTTGTCTAAGGAAAGCTATTATCAACCTAAAGAATATGTAGAAGAAAGAGTTCTAATGGAGGAGGTTTCTTATTCAATAAAAGGTGGAATCTATGATTCTGGAGGATGTATACAAGATGAACCTTACTTTGCAACTGATAAAGCTTTATTTAGAGCAAAAAGCATAGTAGAAAAAGGATGTTTCAAATTTATGAAAAAGTTTCCCATAGCCCTTGTAGGCATAAAAGATAAAGAAAAAGTTCGGGTTGATATAATAGGATTCCGATCTTTGGGCAGCATAGAATCTTTGAAAAACGAAGCTGATGATGTACTAGTGTTTCCGGACGGAACAGTGTATTTATCCATGGTTTCTGGAGGAGTGTCTGTGAAGTTATATGTGCTAGCTGCAGATGGAGAAAAACTTGTGGTGAAGAGTCCTGGTACATATTCAAAGCTTATTCCGATTGATGAGAACACAATGATATTCTTAACTGATAAGGTTTTAATGTTGATAAGCAAAGATGGACAGATTATGGAAAGAATATCGTTAAGTGCCATAACCAGAGAAGGCTACGGAACAGATGCCACATATGCTGTAAAAATAGATGATACGTATTTTGTGATAACTAAAGAACATTATATGTTGATATATGATGGGAAAAATAAGAAGAGTTGGGTACTTGGAGAGGGTTGGATGGGAAGCAAAAAGCTTCTTTATTATAAGCCTTCAAATATAATCATCGTTGTAGGTAAAAACTTTTTGAATTTTGTCGATTTAAATAGCAGAAGGATTTTGCAATACCTCCAACCTTTGGGTTTTGATGTGGAGGATGCATTTATATGTTCAGGGAAGCTCTATATAATTGAGAAGAAGAAAAAAGAATTTGTGGTTCACATCTATCCGATAAGGATTTGATAGTGTGAGAAAGGTGTTGTTACTGTTTATATTAGTAATCATTACACCACTTATATTTTCTGTCACAAGTGAAGCCAAAAGTTATTATTTGGCAGGGCTTAGAGCATATCAGATGCAAGATTGTGTTAATGCAATAAAATGGTTTGAAAAGGCTTTGGTAAAAGATTCTTCCATAGAGGAATATGATCCGCAGGTAAAGTTCAAGATAGGATATTGTGCATATCTTTTAGGTGATTACGATATGGCAAAAGATTATCTTTCACTGTACCCTGATAATCCGGTAGCGGTTAGTCTTTTGAAATCAATAGGAAAAGCGAGAGAAAAGGAATCTTGGAAAAAGTGGCTTGATATTCCCAAAGAAAATCAGACCATTGTTGCTACCGCTACCAAGGAAGCTACTAAAACGAAAGAAAGCAAAAAGTCTTCTATACCGTTTAAAGTATATCTTTTGATGTTTGGGATATTTCTTATTATCTATGCGAGTATATTTTTTCTAGAACTTAAGACGGGAATTATAACTAGACTTATGATGAAACTATTGGGAGGTAGCATTTCAGCAGAGACAGTAGAGGTTAAGCAGGTTGCCGCGGAGATAGAAGAAGAAAAGAAGGAAGTTGAAATTGAGGAGAAAGAAGTTGAATTTGAGTTGGAAGAAATATTAAATGCTTCTTTAGATACGGTGGATAAGCTCATATATGGAGACTCATTTGGATTTGAGGGTCGAGAATTTGAAGAAGAGAAGAAAGAAAAAACTCATGCTTCTAAAGAAAACCTTGACGAACAGCAAAAAGCTGAGGTTCAAGAAACGAAGGCTTTGAAGGAAGAAGAAGCACCTTCGGAGGAAGAAATGAAGGAGGAAGAAGGAGAAAGAACAGAGAAAGAGGTTGTTATAGAGGAGCTGGCTCACCAAGAAGAGAGAGATAAAGAAGCTTTAACGGAAGAGGATGAGGATGAGGTTTTGAGGAAAGCGAATGAGGTTTTGAAAGAACTAGAAGATGTGGAAGAAGGTACCCCTATAGATCTTGCTGGAAAGGATATAGATGAATTAATGGAAGAACTTGAGGAAAAGGATTCATACGGACCAGAAGATGCAGAAGCTTTCATGTATATATTAACCAATCTTATTGAAGGTCAATCAATAGAAGAACAAGGAGCCAAGGAGGAAGCCAATAGTTGATATTAACTTTTTTAGTTTCCTTTGCTCTATCTCTAATTTTTGTTCCTATATTTGGTCATATAGCGAGAAAACTTAACATCGTTGATAAACCGGACAACTATTTGAAACCCCACGAAAGAGCAACGCCCTATATGGGTGGGTTGGGTATGTTTGTGGGACTGCTACCTGTCTTATGGAAATCGTCTAAGGTTTTTCTGCCGCTGTCGCTGCTGCTAACAATCGGACTTACGGATGATATTTTTTCCTTATCACCAAGGTTAAGGCTCTTTATAGAATTTACATCTGCTGTTTTAATACTTGTGGCTTTGCATGTTTATGGACTATGGATGATTCTGTTCATGTTTGGAATAGTAGCGTTGATAAATGCTGTTAATATGATAGATGGAATGGACGGGATTTGCGGTGGGAATGTAGCAATATCTTCGTTATTCTTTTTCATTGTATCTCAAGATCTTTTCTCCAAAGAATTTTCTCTAGCATTATTGGGGGTATCTTTAGGGTACCTTTTTTACAATTTTCCACCTGCTAAGATATTCATGGGGGATGCGGGGAGCTATTTACTAGGAGCTAGTTTAGCTGTTTTGTATACGTTGTCATCCAGACCTATTCCTTCAGCACGAATGTTGGGCTCTATTTTTCCGTTGTGGATATATATTTTGGATCTAACAGCAGGTGTTATAAGAAGGATTAGAAACGGCAGGAATCCATTTGAGGGGGATAGGGATCATATATATGATAAACTGAAGAGACGAGTTGAATCTACAAGAAAGGTTGTTATATACACATATATTATAAACGCTACCTTCAGTTCAATGGTATTTCTGAACCCGTTCATTGGATTGGCTTTATCTTTATTGCTCTCTGTGATTTTGATAAAAACGTTAAACATGTTTGGATATGATCAATAAACCTGCTCTAGATACTTTTCATAATGAGTCACAAGCTCTTTAAGCTTTTTCGCAATAGCAGCTACCATATCAAAGTTATTTTCCTTCGCAAATTTTCTTATGGCATCTCCTATTTTAGTTATCTCTGGAAAACCATACATTCCCCCCGAACCAGATAAGTCATGTCCAATTTGCCTTGCCAACGCTTTATCATTGCTTTTTATAGCTTTCTCCAGATTTTTAATCTTTCTTTTAAGAAAATCAATATAATCCTTTATCATTCCAACAGCCATGTCTTCATCCATGCTCATTTCCTCTTTTAAAGTTTCAATAGCTTTTTTCACGTCACCATTAGTTGAGAAATCGAGTCCCATATCTTCCAATTCCTTTGCAAAAGAATCAGTCAGCTCAAAAGAATGTTTTTCAACAGTTTCGGGAATATTTAACGTTCCTTCAACCATTTGACTTTCGTCCTTGGTTTCTATTGTTAGCTCAGTCTTTTCTTTTTCGCCTAATGCTTTTGATTGGTGTTTCTCTTTCAATATGGCCAGCGGGAAGTATTTCCACAGCTTGCTTTTTAAAACTTCCATTTTCACCGGTTTTGGTACGAAGTCGTCGCAGCCTGCTTCTAGAGCTTTTCTTATGTCTTCCTGGGTAACACTTGCTGAAACCATGATTATAACCCCTTTAAACCCTGCTTTAACGAGTTCTTTAGATGAAGTGAAACCGTCCATCACTGGCATTTGAGCATCCATCAGTACTACATCAAAGTTTTCTCCCATGTGAAATGCTTTCACTACTTCTTCGCCGTTCACATATTCTTTTATTTCACTATAATTGATCACCTGATCAAGCATCCTTTTTAGGAGTTTTCTATTGACCTCATTGTCTTCCACTATGGCGATATTTATTTCCTCCTTTGAAGATATCTTCAGGAAGTCTTCTAATATCTCAACAAGTTCATCTTGAGTTGTAATGTTAGAGGATATAAAAAGAGTATTTTTAAGTTTAACCGTTTTTGTACCAGGTGGCAAGAAAACTATAGAACTTATACTTCTTATATTTCCAGTAACATCAGCGGGCCTTTTAGCTTCAATAAGTGCCATTCTGGGTAACCGTTCGTTTAATTCCCTATTTATCTCTTCAATACTGCTGAATTCTTCTATGGAATATCCAAGGCCTTCCATGGTATCTACTACTATTTCGCGAAGACGCGGACTCTTTATGCTTATAAAAGCCACATTTTCTTCTTCAAGAACTTTTTCAGCGGTTTGAGCTTCTTCAACAACTTTGATAGGTATCTTGAGATAGGCTTTCGTTCCAACTCCTACCTCACTCTCCATCCATAGATCGCCTTTCATAAGTTGAGCTAGTTTCTTAGCTATTGTAAGGCCTAGACCTGTTCCTCCATATTTCCTAGAAATCGTGGCATCTACTTGAGTGAAAGGTTCAAATATAGCTTGGAGCTTCTCCTTCGGTATTCCTATACCAGTATCCTCTACGATATATATAAGGTAATCTCCATCCTTTTCAACGGAAATCATGACGTATCCTTCGTGGGTAAACTTTATGGAGTTCGATACAAGGTTTATTATTATTTGCTTCACTCTAAATGGATCCGCTATAGCTACCTTTGGAATATCCTTTCCTATCTTCATAGTTAAATTTATGCCTTTTTTGAGAGCGATAGGTTGATACATCTTAACGATTTCTTCAACGAGTTTTGTAGGATTGTAGGGTTCAAAAGACAATTCCATCTTTCCAGATTCTATCTTGGACAAATCAAGTATTTCGTTTATGACGTTCAAAAGGTGTTCTCCGCTATTGTAAATTGTTTGAATATATTCACGTTTTTTAGGATCAGTTTCTTCTTGAAGTAGAAGTTCTGCAAAGCCTAGGATAGAATTTAATGGTGTTCTTATTTCATGAGAGACAGAGGCAATGAACATACTCTTTGCTTTGTTCGCTTCTTCGGCCATTTCCTTAGCTATTTTCATCTTTTCCATGGCGTCTTTCAAA
Source organism: Thermotogaceae bacterium (assembly GCA_027065235.1). Taxonomy (GTDB): domain Bacteria; phylum Thermotogota; class Thermotogae; order Thermotogales; family Thermotogaceae; genus JAGHBG01. The sequence goes on from JAMOOR010000063.1 coordinate 11,468, forward strand.
ACTGCTACAGTTACATTAAATTCAGCCATTATCATTCCGAGTTCATCTTTAGTTTTTATATCGATATATTCAAAGGTGCCATTTCTCAGACTCTCAAAACCATCAAGAATTTGCTTCAAACTTTTGCTTAGGTATTTAGCAATGTAGTATGAAACTAGCGATACAAGCACTATACCAATTAATAAAGATATTCCCAGGATGAACATTAGCCTAGACAAGATATCCTTGAACATGCTAATGGATATAAAGGTATAAAAGGAAAGGGATTTCACTGGAAACTGCGCTACTATGTATTCGTTGCCTTCTATATTTACGAAATATTCCGATGAATAGCCTTTCAAATAGTTCGAAATTTTTCTTTCATCAATAAAATATGGAGCGACCACTTTGTTACAAAGTTTTACGATTACAAACCCATTTCCTCTAATTCCCTTTGAGATTTGTCTGAGAAATTCATCATCTATCTTTGCTCCAAGGATTAAGTCCCCCACAACTATGTTCCAGACATTTAAATCTCCTTTAAAGAAACATGGCTTCTCTGTAGCGGAAAGGATTTCATCGTCATTCAAAATATTAATTTTGTAAAGAACATTGTTGCCTTTAACTATATAAACAAGATTTTCTGGTTTCACTCCGCTTTTTATATAAGTATCTGCTTCGAATTTAATCTCATCTTTGTATCTGCTTATATCCCACTTTATGTTATCTATGCTTCCCGTGATAAGTTCTCTGTAATTGCTGTTTAGTATTTTGGACAATATATTAAAAGACCCAAAATACATTCCTGTGGCTATGATAACCATTAAGGAAATTAATATCAATCCAACTTTTGCCCCAAAACTTATTCTGATCGGCTTGAATTTCATAATTTCAAACCCCTCTTGTTAGTAATAATACCACATTCCCGATTCATATTGCATAACAGTAAACACAATCAAATTTGCATGTGTTGTACTCTCCAATATCAACACTTTCTACACATAAACACAGACTTCTCTGTCCCCTGTCTTTTTTCAATCTGGAAACTTCATTAACTAATTCATTGTTTTCTGAAAAGACATGCATTATATAGTTTTTGTCAATGCATGCCCCTTTCTTTATTCCAAATGCTTCGAGTTCTCCCAAAGCGTTAAACCTTTCAGAACAAGATTGAATTTCAATGCCAAATTTTTTGGATATCTTTCCTAACCTTTCTGCAATATAGTATACCTCATCAACTGTTGGTTGAGTATATTCTATTTTTATTTTCTTAAATCTATATAAAACCTTTTTATATGGGGTCATGAAACTTATTATAACCCTTTTTGTAAAACCGGATAATTCTCTAGCTATGGTTTCAAACCTTTCCACTATGTCATCAGGAGAGATGATGTTTTTGATCAGAACAATAGGATCAAATCGCCATATCACTCTTTCTTTTCCTATTCTTCTGGAAATTTCTTTAAAGACGTCTATTCTTTTTTGAAGATCAGGGAGTTTTGGTTCAAGTTTAGGATAATAATTGATGGTGTAGAGTATATAATGGTCAAATGAGATCTTTTTTATATTTTTCAAATATCCTATAGGATATTTACTCCAGAAAACCACAAGTTTTGTCTTATCAAAAAGGATTTTTCTTTGTTGTTTTGGATTAAAAGGATTTTTCCAAATTACAAACCCTTGCTCCCACTTTTTTAGAAAGTCATCCATATAAAACGCAGGTATATCTGTCCGTCTACTTGCTGATATTATTATCGGATGAACTTCTTTCAAGCTGATAGGAACCCTCCATCCACTGGGATCAAAGCGCCGGTGATATAAGATGCCATATCTGAGGCCAAAAAGACTATTACTCTTGCTACTTCGTCTGGATCACCAAATCTACCTATCGGCAGACGCGATTTAAATTCAACACCTAGTCTGATCATATCGACATTTAATTTTAAAGCTGATTCTTTTTTTAGTTTTCTAACTCCGGGTGTATCGATTCCGCCTGGAATTATAGCATTTACTCTAAAACCTTTTTTGGAAAAGTCCCGTGCAAGAGCTCTAGTTAATCCAAGGACGCTAGTTTTCCCCGCATCATAATGTACAAGACCAAAGGCAAAGGGCATGATAGCCTCAATGGATCCTATGTTTATAATAGATCCTCCTTTGTTCAATCTACCCCTTATAAATCCTTGGCACATCCACAGAACAGATTCGAAGTTGACTTTCATGGTCTTTTCAAGAAATTCCTCATTAATCTCCAAAAATTCCTTGAAAATATAGAGACCTGCGTTGTTAACTAAAACGTCTGGTTCGGAACCTTTCATATCTTTCCACAATGCATCGATTTCTTCCTTTTTTGAAACGTCCAATTTTATCGTCTCTATATCAACCGGAAAATCCTTAAAAATATTCTTTCTGGCTAAAGATAGCTTTTTTCTGTCTATATCTATAAGATACAAACTCGCGCCAAGTTCGGCGAATCTCTTTGCGGTTGCTAATCCAATTCCTCCGCCAGCACCTGTTATCATAACGGATTTACCTTCAAAAGATAACAATTCGTCCATGGGAATAAAGGATGATTTTGCCACACTTCTCCCCCCCTATTCATATTAAAATATTATCACAGCATATACTTTGCATGAAAACTATTTCTAAACTGTATAGAGGTGGATGGGCTATGAAAAGGCTTTATAGAGATGATGAGAACAATATAATATGCGGAGTTTGTGCAGGTTTCGCTGACTACTTTAAAGTCGATCCAACTCTTGTCCGATTTATATGGGTTATCCTTGCATTCATAAATGGTATAGGAGTCCTGTTATACATTATTGGATGTGTCATAATGCCAAAGAAGTCGGAGATAGATTACAAAGCTCCAATATATTACTCTTCTGATGAATCAAAGAAAAAGTTGCTGGGCTTCATCTTTATTGGTCTTGGAATTTTAGTTATATTAACAACAACTTTTTCCAGGGCGGTATGGCAATGGATCTGGGGATTTACGTTTATAATACTTGGCATCATATTGATATTAAAGAGGATTTAGGATATCATACTCGGAGATTTTCATTAAACGACATTATTTGGAGGAGGGAGCCAAGTGTTCAATGAGCTTTTGTGGTTTTTGTTCATGCTTCTTGATCTTTCCATGGTTCTCGTTATGTTCAGACTATTTGGAAAAGAAGGATTGCTTGCTGTTATAGTTATGAGTTCCATCGTATGCAACATTCAAGTGATTAAGCTTGTTAATATGTTCGGATTCGTCGCTACTCTGGGTAATATAGTTTATGCCAGCAACTTTTTTGCTACGGACCTTTTAAGTGAATATTATGGAAAAAAGGCTGCAAGGAAGGGAGTTCTTCTTGGTTTTTCAATGCTCTTGGTTGCGACAATTTGGATGCAGTTCGCTCTTGCCTTTAAACCCTCTCCTGAAGATTTTTCTCAAGAGCATTTAAAAGCTATATTTTCACTTCTTCCAAGGATAACATTTGCAAGCTTGACCGCTTACATTCTTTCGCAGCTCCATGATGTATGGGCTTTTCATTTCTGGAAGGATAAAACAAAAGGCAAACATCTTTGGCTTAGGAACAACGCGTCTACGATGGTTTCCCAGCTTATAGATACTTTTGTATTCACATTTTTAGCGTTTTTCGGGACTGTTGATAAAACCACATTTTGGTCCATATTATGGACAACGTACTTCTTCAAGTGGATTGTCGCTGCAGCTGATACACCTTTTATGTATCTATCGAAGATGATTTACAAAAAGATTACACGCCAAGATACGCTCTTTTAATGTCCTCGTCCTCCATTAACTCTTTTGAACTGCCAGATTTGAATATCTTTCCATTTTGTAGAACATAGGCTCTGTCAGAGATCTGCAGGGCTTTCTTTGTATTTTGCTCCGATATTAGAACTGTTATTCCCTTTTCCCTAAGCCCGACAATAACTTTGAAAATTTCATCAACTAACTTTGGCATGAGTCCTAAGGAAATTTCATCAACGAGAAGGAGCTTTGGAGAGAGCATGAGTGCTCTTCCAATAGCGAGCATCTGTTTTTCTCCACCGCTCAATGTAAGAGCAAGCTGTCTTTTCCTTTCCGCAAGTCTTGGAAATAGATTGTAAACGAACTGCAATCTTTCTTTAAAAGTTTCTTTATCTACAAGGTAACCTCCAACTTCAAGATTCTCGTAAACAGTCATATTCGGAAAGATCCTTGCCCTTTCTGGAACAATTGTCATTCCAAGCTTTGCCCTGTCCCACGCGGAGAGTTTTGAAATATCCTTATCTTCAAATGTAATTTCTCCATCTGTTTTCGCTTTTACTATACCCATAATCGCTCCCAAGGTAGAGGTTTTTCCAGCACCGTTTGCACCAATTAAACTTACAATTTCTCCTTCCTTTACCTCAATGTCTACACCTCTAACAGCGTGTATTTCTCCATATTTAACATTTAGGTCTTTTACTTTAAGCATTGATATCACTCTCCGTTCCAAGGTAAGCCTCTATAACTTTTGGATTTTTTGTGATTTCCTCTGGGACTCCTTCAGCGATCTTTTCACCATAATCAAGAACTGTGACTATATCTGCAATTCCCATGGTAAATCTCATATCATGCTCTATAAAAAGAATGGTTATTCCCATATCCTTTATTTTTCTAAAAAGTTCTGCTAAATCCTTTGTTTCGTTGTCGTTCAAACCCGATGCAGGCTCGTCAAGAAGAAGCAGTTTTGGATTTGTAGCAAGTGCTCTAGCAATTTCCAGCTTTCTTTGAAGACCTAAGGGAAGAACGCTGGCGTGAGTATCCGTGTATTCTTCAAGCCCACAGAGTTTTAAAAGCTCTTTTGCTTTCTCTATTCTTCCTTGTTTTTTAACCTTTTCATAGAACACTTTGGACGATTGGTATATTTCCTTTCCAAGTCCGGCAAGCACATTTTCAAGAACAGACATCTCAGGGAAAGTTCTAACAATTTGGAAGGTTCTTGCTATTCCATAGGCTGCTATTTTGCTCGGCCTCAGTCCATCTATTCTTTTATCCATAAATATTACCTTTCCATCGGTTGGTCTTAAGAAGCCGTTGATGATGTTGAACAAAGTGGTCTTTCCTGCTCCATTTGGACCAATTAGAGCATGTATTTCTCCTTCTTTAACTTCAAAGGAAACTCCTTTGAGAGCGGCAAGACCTCCGAATCTCTTTTTAACATTCTCTACTCTCAGCATGTGATCACCTCTTGAATATATTTCTGAGTATTCCGTTTTTTCCTAAAAGTCCGGCAGGTTGATAAAGCATAACAAGAACTATGATAATTCCATAGATTAAGAGCCTGTAATCCTGGATTGGCCTTAATATTTCTGGAAGGAAAGTTACAATAAGAGCTCCTACTACTGGTCCTGATATAGTTCCAACTCCTCCAAGGACGACCATTGTCAGTATGGAGATCGAAACTGGAAAAGAGAAATCGTCGGGAAAGACCATACCCATTTGGTAAGCCCATAGATTTCCTGCAAGACCTGCTAAAGCACCTGAGATGGTAAAGGCATAGATTTTAAATCTTGGGGCGCTAACCCCTATTGACTCTGCGGCATCTTCA
>JAMOOR010000064.1 GCA_027065235.1 Thermotogaceae bacterium
TCATCCTCCCGTAGAAATCATTTTCCCCTATTAGAACAACCGGCGCCATTGAACATGCTCCAACACATCTTACGGCGTGTACAGAGAACATTCCATCTTCCGTGACCTGACCTTCTTCTTGAAGCCCCAACTCCTCCAAGAACCTCTCCATGACTCTGTCTCCACCTTTAACATAACAAGCCGTTCCAAGACAAACCTTTATCTGTATCCTTCCAACAGGTTTTGTTGAAAAGAAATTGTAAAAGCTCACAACTCCCGCAACTCTTGAGATGGGTATGTTGAGTTTTTCTGCGATGAATTTCAAAACATCTGGAGGGAGCCATAAAAATAACTGCTGGGCTTTATGCAGGATGTTTAAAAGCAGGGAAGGGTCGTAGTTAACTTCCTTCATATAAGCTTCAAGGGCTTGGTATCTTTTATCCATCTTTTCACCCCACAGAATGGATTTGGCTTTTTTCATATCATAACACTTGAAAGCCCGTTACACAAAAAAGCTTTTCACAAAGTCATGAATGGGTATGAAGACATTAATCCAGTTAATAGAAAGAGCTTTTTAGTAGCGTACGATGGGCTGTTGAATTTGAATGTGTTAAATTTCCCAGTGATAACGCTTAGGAGTTTAGCAAGTAAGTTTCATTCAGCTTTCTCTTGACTTACAAACCGTTGCACATTTTACCGCATAGTGGTAAATATCTTCGTGTCAGGTGCCATATAAGTTATTCATGCTGTTCTTAAAAGTGATAAAGCCTAAAAGCTTGCCCTCGTAATTTGCCTCCCTGTCACAATTTAGCCGATTTTTTAGGAAATTTTTATATATTTTTTATCTTTCTTTTATTAAACTTTTGATTGAAATATAAGGCGATATTTTAACTCCACCCTCTATACTGTGAAGTGGAAATCCCAAAATATTTTTGGGAAATTCAAAACTTCTAAGGAGGAGGGTGTTACTATGAAGAAACTTGTTATTGCTGCACTGTTGGTACTTGTGGTGGCGTTGTTTGCTCAGCACTGGGGTGGAGATTTTTCGAATGCTAACATTTCTGGAACTGTGACTGTGAGGGTTCACCAGTGGCTTGATGCTGCTCTAACAACGTATGATAACGACGTTTACGACTATGGAGAATTTGGAGATATGGCGCTTGGATCACTCGAGATCGACTCTAACGCACCTGTTTTTGTAGAGGTTCGATTCACTGGTGCTACTATGGACGGTGCAAGTCTCACAACCAATCCTGACGTAGAGTTTGGTGAGTTCTATCTTGGTAGTAAGTCCGCTTCGCTTGACACCACTACCTGGACAGTCAATTTCGGAGAAGTTTCAGATGGAACCTACGAATTCGGAGTGACCGATGTTAACATACCCAAGGATCTTCCGGCTGGAACTTATGAAATCGCTTTTGATGTTATCTTCAACCCAACCGTTACCTTCTGATTGAAACATGGGCAGGAGGGATGACTCCAAAGGGTGGTGATATCATTGAGGAAGTTGTTATTTTTGACAGTGATCGTAGTTTTAGCTATATCAGTGTATGCAGGAGCTAATTATGATGGAATGGATTTTGCAAATGGAGTTACAGTAGGAGGCACGGCAACTATAAGAGTTCATCAATGGTTGGATATTAATTCTGTTACAGAAAGAGTGAATAATGTTGACATTTACGAATATGATCAAGAATACACTTACGATCCGAATGGTAACGCAATAATGATGTTTTTTGTGGTTATAACCAACGCTGATCTTAAACTGAAGGTTGAAGGGGAGCTTTATGATAAGGAAGGACAAGTGGAATTGGGATACGTAAGAGATAATTTATTCAAAGTGAAATACGTGTTCTATGAATATTCACCAACGATGAATACGTATTACCCAGCAGATGAGAATGGAGCCCCACTTTGGAAAGATTTAGGAGATGAGATAACATTAACCAACGAAACCTGTGTGAATGGGGACAACCAGGTTTCTCAATCATTGGGACTTGGGATGAAGTTCTTAGCTGATAAAGATTTACCAGCAGGGGAGTACAAGTTTGTCTACAACGTGGTTTTCAATCCAACTGTTACGTTCTAAAAGATATGTGTTAGACTAAAAGGGAGGGGAGTTTCCCCTCCCTTTTAATTTGGAAAGTGGGAGGAGAGAAGGTATGAAAGGCGTTTACACAGTGCTTGCTGTTATGCTCTTATCTTTTACGGTTTTTGCTTTGAATGTATACCCTCTTGTTAACTGGGTTGATATGAAACCGGGTGAGGAAAAGACGATAAATATTCGGCTTACGGCGGGAAGTGGGGGAGAAAAGGTAAAAATAAAAGTAAAGGACTTTATTATTTTGGGAAAAACTTATATATACGATAGGCCGGGATATAAATATAGCTTAAAAGATTACGTGGAGATCCCTTCTACTTCTCTTACTCTCGGACCTGGGGAAGTTTATGAAATGCCAGTTAAGATTCATGTGCCCAAGAATTTTCCAGGCGCCCAAGGTTTTGCAGCACTCAGCTTTGTTGGAGCACCTGTTAAACGAGGTAATGTGGAGATAAGACTCAATATTATGGCAGTAATGATTGTGAATGTGGCGAGACCTAAGCGTATGGATATCGGCATTGAAAATGTGCGCATAATTGATTTAACCACCACCTCTGCAGCCTTTGAGGATTACAAGTCAAAGTACGGCAACTTTGGAACGCTGTTGGAAATCCTCATAAAGAATGAAGGCAACATGGTATTTGCCTTCAACGGCGAGACACGGCTGGTTTCAAGGAAATTAGGTAAAATAGTTGCTTCCATGAAAGTTTCAAGTGAGGAGTTTGTGGTGTTTCCGGATCTGGAAAGCACTTTGACCCTGTATACTCCCTCTATACTTCCTTCTGGAAAGCTTTCCATATTGATGGAAGGAGTGTCTCAGGGTATCCGTGTTGCCAAATCGTTTGATATTAACGTTCCTAAAAGGGAATACAATGTAAAGGCAGTGGCGATAGAACCGGATATAATGTTTTTTGGTGCTGATAAACCTATAAACGCCAAGTTCAGGGTACAAAACCTTACGGAGGAACGCTTTGGATTGGTGGTTTCTATAGATCCTCCTTTGAAAATTCTGCCTCCTAAAACATTGTTGTTTCCTTATTCTGGTATGAATTTCTACCTGACCTTTGATCCGCGTAAACAAGCTCTCCCTAAAGGAGACAATGTGTTTTACGTACATGTTAAGTCTGATAAGGGTAATTTGAAGCTGATAGGAAAAGGAGCAGTGGTTATAAGGAATGGGAAGGAGCCTCCGCAATATGATTTGAAGTTT
>JAMOOR010000065.1 GCA_027065235.1 Thermotogaceae bacterium
TGTACTTCTCCGGTATAGAATCTACAAAACAGAGGAATGGCATGAGATGAAATTGCCTTGGAAGGAGTGAGGTGATGAAGAAGTTCTGGATTTGGTTAGCGCTTTTGATAATAGGGGCTTTCGCCGTAGCACAGAATATTGATGTTTCTTTCTTTCAAACAGACATTAGAGATGCCTTGATGCAGCTTTCTTATCAGATAGAAAAACCTATAATTTACGATGCGAATGTTACGGGTTTTGTTACGCTCGAGGCTCATGACATGCCTTTTGAAAAGGTTCTTGATCTCATGCTTATGCCATATGGTTATCAATGGGCAAAGATAGGGGATGTTTATTTTGTTGGAACGGCGGATCCAAAGAGTCCAAGCTTTCTGACACTTTCAAGGACATATCTTTACAGGACACGTGGCTATTCAGCTAAGGATCTTATAAACATGTTGCCGGATGCGATGAAAGCTTATGTGAGATTCAGCAGTACCAATCCCTCTCTCATCGTAATAACCGCACCTGTTAAGCTTGCGAGTAGCATAGTTGAAACGCTCAACAAGATAGATATTCCTCCAGGTGAAGTTCTCATAGAGTTTAAAGTGTATGAGCTTACTAAAAATAGATCAAACAAGTGGGCTCCTTCATGGAAGTATGAAACGGGGAATATATCAAATGTAACCTCTTTTGGTTTTCTAAAAGAAGGTTTGGACATCATATACAGGAGCGGTGGAAATGAGATAGTGGGAGATCTTAACAACCTTTTGAGAAACGGGCAAGCAAAGCTTCTGGCAAATCCGAAGTTGAAAGTTCTAAATGGGGGAACGGGCAAATTTTCCTTGAAGACTTCCAGAAGCTATCCATATAAGACAACGGAAGATAAGTATTCCCTTAAAACGGTGGATGTAGGTTTGGAGCTTCAGGTAGTACCTTATATTCTTGGTAATGGTAATGTTCTTTTGAACCTCCTTGTTAAATCCACTAACGTTATAGATGAACTCAAGAGCTCACCAGATACAACCTCTCAGAGCGTTTCGTCTTCCATAAGGCTGAGGATAGGTGAACAGGTAGTTGTTGGAGGCGCGGGGTACGATTCCTACGTTGAGACAGAGGAGAAATTGCCTGTCTTGGGAGATATTCCTCTGATAGGGTATTTCTTCAAGAGGACGGCTTATGTAAAGCTCCATAAAGAGATATTGATTCTCATCAAGTGTGAGAGAGTGGGTGATGGAAGATGAGAAAGAAAATTACAGCATTCTTCTTAATCTTAATAGCGCTTTCGGTGTTTTCTCTTGATGTGTCTCTCGTGAAGGTTGACATAAAGGAAGCACTTTATCTTCTCTCGAACCAAGCGAAAGTTCCTATCATATATCCTCCGGGTATATCAGGAGAGGTAACAGTTGAGCTGAGAAATGTTTCTATTGAAACGGCTCTTAACGTTATTTTGACGGGCACTCCGTATGATTGGTTTAAAAGAGATGGCTATTACGTGGTCTATTCTCTTCAAAGTCTTCCTATAACCTTGGGACAAGTTCATGTGATAGAGCTCAGGAATATCTCAGCAGATCAGGCCATGGAATATCTTAAAGATTATGAGGATTACGTGTCGAAAGCGGGACCCAGCGCTATAGCGGTTTTCTCTGGGGGAAAGGTTTATAGCAAAGTTAAAGAGATATTAGAAAAGGTGGATCTGCCCGGAAGACAACTGGTTATTTGGTATAGGGTGATATTCTTTTCCGATTACGTTCAGAGGCAGCTGCAGAGGGTGATCTCTTCCAAGGCAGTGTCTTTCTCCGATGAGTTGAGCTTTATAAGTCCAAAGGACGAGGTTTTCATTGAGGATGTGATAGGCATAGTTAAGTCTGAAAGAGAATCTTCCTTGATTTCTGGAGTTGTGCCAATCTATGAAAACAAAGAAGCAAAGATAAATCTCATCTGGAGAAATAAAAAATTTGACTTGTCGCTTTTGATGAAAGGCTCCGAGCTTTTACTGGTGCTCAACAGTGGCGGCCTGAAAACGCAGACGAAGATAAAGGTGGAAAAAGGTAGGAAGGCTGCTTTGAGGTTTAAAAACGGTCTTGTTGAGCTTTATTTCGGGGAAGTATCGCCGGTCGTTGTGGAAAAGAGTGAAAAAGAGGAAGACAAATATTGGATAACAGGCTTGATGGAAGTTAAAACTGGAACCACAACAGTTTACGGGGCAGGAGTTGAAGGGAAAGTGATAGGCAATCTCAAGTTAGATGTGTGGTTTGGAAAAAGTGTGGATTACTTTGCAGGAGTCACTGCCTCTGATAAAAGATATCTTTCATACCCTCTTGTGAGTTATGGATGGCTGGGGATTTTGATCGATAAGACCTTGAACCCGAGTTTTAGGGGAGGACTTGGTTTGGGTTTGGATCTTGTCTTTGGGGATTTTGAAATTTTCGGAGGAGGGGGAGTTTACTCAAATCTTGAAAGTTACGATTTAATGACTTCTGGCCTTATTAGATGGAAAGGTTTTTACATTAGAGGAGACTATCTGGTTGGAGAATGTGAGCATTACATAGTAAGACTTGGGATGAGGTGGTAATTATGAAAAGGGCAGCACTGATTCTTTTAATGTTAGTGTTTTCAATTTCGATTTTTGGAGGAGCACGCGAAGAACTCTTGGCACTCGAGAAGAAGGTTGCAGAGTCCCTTGAAACTAATGCGGCATATAAAGCTGCTGATAAAGATGAAAGTAGCACAGAAAAAAGGAGCTGCTCCGGTGTAACTAATATTGTTCTATTCGATCCGAATAGAATATATGAAGATTACAAAAGTCGTGAGATTTCCCTTGAGCAGCTTTATATACTCATCTCGAACGGGGAGTACGCGTACAAGTTCGGAGGCTATAAGGTGTACAAGGAAATATACTCCCCGGATGACGCTGATACCTTGTTCTTTGGTTTGCTCGTTTTAAGTCAATCTGAACTCCAGATGAAGATAAAACTTAATCTGTCAGGTTTGAAGATAAGAAAAGCGCTTCTTCATGATTTTATCGATAATTGGTGTGACAATGGCGGCGATCTCATCGACTACCTTATCATAAAGCCCGATGAAATCCAAGATAAGTATCTAAAAGTTGCAGAAGTCTCCGGAGATTACATTACTCTTAGGCTACGAGATGAGGACTCGCTCTGGAAGGCAAGATCTTTACACCTATGGGTTTATATTTTTTGGGTGGAATTTGATGTGAATAAAGATACGCCTTCAGGTGTATATAGGGGTTGCTATCTCATACAGGTAGAACCTCTCTTCAATATGTGATCATTCTTTGTG
>JAMOOR010000066.1 GCA_027065235.1 Thermotogaceae bacterium
TATCCCTTCTGTACAAGTCATTCCTTATCGTGCTTATATCTACCTCAGGAAGTTTTGCCGGAGACTGATAATACTCCGTTCGAGCCGTTGCAACATCAACCCTGAAGCCATCCTTGAAAAATAGTGATGCCGTCATGAATTGATCATGAACCACCACTTTAACTCTAAAGAATTTTGCTACATATTTTGCAAACTCTGGTCCACTCCCTTCGACAACAATGTCGACATCCTCGTTCGGTTTTCCAAGAAGAAGATCTCTTACGAATCCACCTACAACATATATCTTCATATCCACCTCTTCAGCTAGAGTTCCAAGAAGTCTGAGAAGATTCAATATCCTCGAAGGAATTCTTTCCTTCATCACATCCTTGACATCCGTGAAGATTTTCCCATCTTTTACATAGACTCCCTCCACCCTCTTCTTTCCACTTGTATCTCCGAATATGGCCCTTAAAACATCTGTTCTCGTCACAATTCCTACTAAAACCCCATTTTCTAATATTGGAATTCTTCCAACGGAGTTCTCTATCATCAACTGCCTTATCTGACTCAAAGGCGTGTCAGGAGTTGCAGTTATCAATTTTGGCATCATTATAGATTTTACAGGATGGCCACCAAGACCGTGGTTCATGGCCTTATCGACAGCCTTTTTCGTCACTATTCCGACAAGTTTGTTCCCTTCAACCACAGGAAGACCATTATGGCCCGTTATCTCCATTATCCTGTTCGCTTCTTCTATCTTTTGGTTGGTGTATATAACCTTAACCGGAGATGACATTACATCCCTTGCACGAAAGGCAGGTGTTATATATTTCTTCAGTTTTTCGAGAATCTCATTGATCACTTCTTCGATATCCTGAGACTTAATCGAAGCTGAGCCGGCCTTTCTATGCCCCCCACCACCAAGTTCTTTCATCAATCCTCCTATATCAACATCGGGAGATGAAGTTCTACCAATTATGTAAATTTTCTTTCCCATCTTTATCACAGAAATCAAGGTTTCCACGCCAAGGTGGTTCCAGAGCTTTCCTGTGACTATGTTAAGTCCTCCTACGAACTTTTCGTATTCCGCCTTCGCTATAACAACTGGCGTTCCATTTATTTTGTATTCCCTTTGATCTTCCAAAAGCCTTTCGAGGATTTGTTTCTGATCATATGAAAGATCAAGCTTTATATATTCAGAAACCTCAACAAGATTTGCTCCATTTTCCAAAAGAAACTTAGCCGCTTCTAAGTCCCTTGGGGTTGTTGAGGAGTAAAGGAGATTTCCAGTATCCTCATAGATGGCTATCATAAATAAAGTTGCTATGATAGAGTCTATATCTATCCCCTTTTCCCTGATCATTTCCACCATCATCGTTGTTGTAGAACCTATTGATTCTATGTGACTCTCTCCTTCAAGTCCTCCCTCTTTTATATCGGGATGATGGTCGTAGATAACAACTTTTTCTGCTTTTTCCACTAAGGGCAGGATTTTTTTACCTATCCTCTTCGGGCTCGCGGTATCAACGATAATAACGCTCTCTACATCTTCATCTTCAGAAACTGCGCTCTCTCTAAGGAAGGGAAATTTATCTTCGTATATCTTCATATACTCTTCGAGATTTTGGTTCGGCTGACCACTGACAACTATCTCATGATCGGTATACAAAAGCTTTGCTGCAACAGCGGAAGCAAAAGCATCAAAGTCCGGATTTCTATGTGGAACAATTAATTTCATTATTTCACCTCAATTTCTGTTCTAACTTCCCATGCTTTCATCTTTTCTTCATCCATGTATATAACTGCTTTTTTTGCCCACATTTTAACATCCTTCTTTTTGTCCCAAATAAAAACGTTTTCGAAAAGTTCTAAAACCCCTTCTTTCTTTTTGTAAACAAATCTGGCTGCCTCTATATAGGTCTTCTCTCTCCATATCTTCACACATGTGCTACTTTTTGTCACACCCTCATATATTTCCTTATCCGTGTCAAAATTCAAAATGTCCGATTCAAATTTTGTTATCGAACCCTCTCTACTTATCAACCCTCTTACATTACCAATCAGTTTACCCGCATTCTTCAAATCATACTCCATATCATCTGCCGAAATAGTAGAATCCTTCGTCACAAGTTGAACCTCTTTAGACACCTCCATTAGATCTTTTCCCAAATCAATAACTGCTGAATCTCCAAAAATTCTCGTTGTATTACTTCCCTCTTTAACTGCTGAAAAGTTCTTGCCATATTCAAGAAGGGAAGCTTCTTTAGTATAAGAAAAATCTTCACCGTTCATTGTTACATCCTTTCTTTTGACTTTGGTAGGTTCATCTGACCAGTACTTCCCTTTATCTAAATCAAATTCCAAAACACTCGTAGTTACCGTAGCATTCTGTCCAATCAAAACCGCTACAACATTTTCTATCAATTTTCCACTTTTTTTAGAGAGATAATATAAAAGCCTTTTGGCGCTTGCCTCTACATCCTTCGTTCTTATATTCACTGGCTCATAAGCCTCTATCTTTTCCCACTTCCCATTCTCCCTAAACACCATCATCGTACTGGTGTTTAAAGTAACTCCATCTTCTTCTATGTTG
>JAMOOR010000067.1 GCA_027065235.1 Thermotogaceae bacterium
TTTGAGCCTTTTCAACCTTAATTTGAAATTCCACTTTGCAACGAGGTTTGTAGGGCTTAAAAATTACATAAAACTATTATCAGAAGACAGATTCTGGAATGACACTAAAGTAACTTTTCTTTTCACTATCGTATCTGTCTCACTGGAGCTTTTCTTCGGGCTTTTAATAGCCCTTGCGATAAATAAGCAATTCAAGGGAAGAGGATTCGTTAGAGCTTCCGTCTTGGTGCCGTGGGCGATACCAACAGTCGCTTCAGCTATGATGTGGAGGATAATGTATTCAGATCAATTCGGTGTCGTAAATGATATATTAAAAAAACTACATTTGATAAAAAATTACATTCCATTTACATCTGCATCAGAAACGACTGCTTTTTGGGCTATGGTTGTAGCCGATGTTTGGAAAACGACACCCTTTATGGCACTCCTTTTGCTCGCAGGTCTCCAGGTAATACCAAGGCAGCTATATGAAGCGGCTTCAATCGATGGTGCCTCTAAATGGAAACAATTTTGGAGAATAACACTTCCTCTTTTAAAACCATCGATATTGGTTGCACTTGTTTTCAGAACGCTCGATGCCTTTAGAGCTTTCGATATCGCCGTTGTTCTTACGGGTGGTGGCCCAGGAAATTCAACGGAGCTATTGACTCTTTACAACTACAAACTTTACATGGAATTTCTCAACTTCGGAAAGGGCTCGGCACTCTCCATATTGATATTCCTGTTCATAATGGGGATCAGCTTTTTCTTCATAAAAATACTTGGAGCTAATCCATACTCGGAGGGGAAATGACATGAGCTACAAAGCGAAAAAAAGGCTTTTTAACATCCTGTTTATAGTGGGAATCGTTGTTATAGTTCTTGTTCTTTTCTTTCCGTTCTACTGGCTTTTCATATCCTCTCTGAAGGATGAAAACGAACTTTATCAGATGCCTCCAACCTGGGTTCCAAAGAATCCCGTATGGAGCCACTATGTAGAAATATTCAAAGAGTACAACCTTATGACCTACATAAGAAACAGTTTAATTGTAGCTGGCCTCACCACCATCATAAGTATTATCATCGCCGCACCGGCATCCTACGCTCTCGCTAAATTTAAGATGAAAGGTAAAAATCTGATTTTGTCGATGGTACTGTCGGTCTCGATGTTCCCAGGAATAGTTATAGTTTCTCCTCTTTACCTTGCGTTTCGTGAGATGGGGCTGATAAACACTTACATGGGGCTTGTAATCCCTTACCTCACATTCTCCCTGCCTCTTAGTATATGGATACTCAACACTTTCTTTAAGCAAATACCAAGTGAGCTAAACGAAGCCGCTGCAATTGATGGAGCAGGACCTTTCAGGACGATGATCCAAGTTGTAATGCCCCTTGCAGCACCGGGAGTTTTCACGACAGCTATACTTACCTTTATAGCTGCATGGAATGAATTTCTCTTTGCTTTAATCTTCATGACTGATAGAGAGAAATACACCGTTCCCGTGGGACTTACGATGTTCCAAGGTGCCCACACGATAAGGTGGGACTTAATAGCAGCAGCAACCGTTGTTATAACGGTGCCGCTCATAATAATGGTCTTGATTCTTCAAAGGTGGATAGTTGCGGGATTAACAGCCGGAGCTATAAAAGATTAGCCCCACATCTTGATAAGAAGGTTCTTACTATCAAAGAAAGCTTGCACTTGCTCTTCTACCACTTTTTCCGCTTCTTCAGTGGAAAGCTTTTTTGTGTTTTCCACGAAGTTGGCTATTCTTGCAAAGTAATAGGGTATCATTGCTTCAACTATTGAATCACTCTTGGCTTTCTTATAAGCCAAAGCGAATGAGAAGACCGTTTCTATCCACCTTTCCATGTCAAGTTCACCATTTTTTATAACATACTCAACTATGGAGCTACTTAAGAATTCTGTTTCTATCCTTCCATCATAGGCACCTTTTGATGCCTTGTTTTTGAGGTTTTCAAGATCAACCTTAATCTCTTCAAGTTCAACTTTTGGCATCTCACCGTATATTGGGGCAGTTTCCATTGAATCTACTTTCATCCAAACCTTTTCGTACTCTTCCATCAAGTTGAACAAAGTTGAAACAACCTGTAGAAACATTGGACCAAGATGCTTTCCAGGGTCTTTAACATCGTGTACCTTTGCTCCAAGAGCTGCCTGTCCGACCCTGCCAGATTCGTTAACAGCGGTTGTGGTCATCCATATATCTATTCCAAACTTTGCAACATTAGATTTCCATATTTCTTCCGGTTTTTCAAGGTATATCTTGTAAACCTTCCTTCCTACTCCGAAATCCCCACCAATCGGTTGTCTTATCTTCAAACCGTAAAGCGATGAGGTTAGAGGATAGCATATATGGTTCGTTATAGTGGCATCGTACTTGTGTCTGATGTAGTAAGGCGCTACATAGTCGACATCTCCGTCTACTATTGGTTTTGCCAATCTTTCAACCCACCACGGTTTTACGCTTCTTAAATCAGAATCCAAAAACACTATAACCTGAGCATCAACAACATCAGCTATTTCAAAGATGGACTTCATAGCACTGCCCTTTCCAGGAACACCGATGTATTCAAAAGAAAGTTTCTCTATACTTCTCGTGTCCGCTGTCATAAAGGATTCTTTGGTTCCATCCTTCGAACCACCATCGGAATTTACTACTATCCCGGCGCCATCAAAGTATTCATCAACCCCTTTAGCTGCAACTTCAGCTACATATCCTATAGTATCTGCATTATTGTAGCTTGGTATTCCAATCACAATTTTAAATTTCTTTCCTTCAAGGTCCTTCATCACTTGCTCTGGAACTGCACTCATCCCTATCGCCTCCTATTGGGAATTAATGGCTTTTTGATGCATTCAATGCGGTATAAATGTAGTTGGTTCATATAAATGTTGTAAATAACCTCTTCTATTATATAAAATTTTGCTGTGAACCATCCAGATTATTCTTATTTGAGTAAGTGTTACTCAGGAAAATAACATGACTATAACTGTGCTCACTCTGGCAGCAAGGAAACAGTAACAAGCCATGATATTATGATGTTTTTAAGGATTCCAACATTTACAACTTCCACTCCACGGGCAAATCCAACACCTGTTACAGCGCCAACAACCGTGTGGGTCGTAGATAAAGGCTAAAAGTCACTTGGGAATTTCTATAACTCCGCTTCCTAATAAATTTGAATTAGATAAGTTAAGCTTAAAGGTTTTTAGGGAGTTTTTTTAAAAAAC
>JAMOOR010000068.1 GCA_027065235.1 Thermotogaceae bacterium
AGCCTTTCCTAAACAAGCTTTAAAGCTTCCTCTTGGGAAATCCATTCCAGATGGAAAAAACACCATAACAAGTTTGGCGGAAAGAATAATAAATTACGCCTACTTAAAATATCCAAGTAGATTCTATGCTCAGATAAATGCACTTTCCACATTGATCCCAAAATCTGATAGCTTGAAAGTTCAAAACGCATCGCCAAATAGAGTGTATTATTTTCTCAAATTGTTATCACAGCATCCAGGACATATAGGATTCCAGATGATTTCATCCGTTAGTAAATGCCCAGGAAGAGTTGATAACGCAGGAATATGTCAGGTTGGAGATTATAAATGTATAATGGAAAAGACAATGGAAATTGCACTAACATACAAGCCACACTTCATTGAATTCTGGCATGAAGATATAGAAGAACCAAATCTTCAGGGTATATTAAGAAACATCAATACTGTTTTGAATGGTAGCAACAATGCAGGCGTTGTTGACTTAACCAAGAAGGTTTCAGTTGTGCGGGATGTTAAAGTTAAATACTTTGGAGTTGGCTATTCAGTAAAAGGATATGCTTCTTTATGCAAACAGATGGGAGCAACGCTGGTAAGGATACCTTTAGTAGCATGGGGTATGGTGGAACCTGCTCCTCCAAAGAATGGAAGCCACCATTACAACTGGCAACGCTTGGATGAGATGATAAGAGAATATCAAAATAGTGGTTTTAGAGTGCAGCTCATCGTGAAAGCTGCAAACCCCTGGGCTTGTAAGAGTTTTGCAAAAGGTTCTGAGAAATTTAGATTAAGCTCTCCTCCCAAAGATCAATATTGGGATGATTATTACCACTTTATATATAGCTTAGTTGAAAGGTATGATAGCGATGGTAAAGATGATATGCCAGGGTTAAAAACGCCTGTTTTGGAATATGAGATCGAATCGGAAGCTCATAACACGGAATTTTTCTGGAATGGGACAGTGGAAGAGTATAAACATCTTTTAAAAACCGCATACGAAGCTGCTAAAAAGGCAAATCCTAATGCAAAAATTGTTCTTTCAGGAATAAACTTTGGGGATTATGGAAAAAAGATTCAACAATTTTTCGAAAAGTGCAAAAGCGCAGATTTTAAAGATGTAATCAAGTTGGTGCAAAAGTGCTCTCACGATACTCAAAAGAAAATGAAATTTATCATTGAAACTTTAAAATATGGAAACTATTATGATGAAATTGATCTTCATTTTAACAGAGGTTACGAGGAGATTCCAAGCGAAATTAGGTTAATCAGGATAATACTGGATGCACATTCCGTTCGTGACAAAAATATCATAGCGGGAGATGTATGTAGTTGTCCCTGGACTTTAAATATACCGCAAACTTTCAAAGGAGAAGAAAGCTTCAGAATTGAACAGGCAAGCTTGTCAGTTAAAAAGTTGATTACATCTGTGGCTTATGGTGTAGAGGGTTTTGTTCTTGAAAGTATTCGTGACTTTCCAACAACTTATAAACACGCATTGAAAGAGAGCTTTAGGTTTGCAGGAATATTTGATGAAAAGAAAAAACCACGTCCAGTTTTTTATGCATACAAGCAGGCGATAGAAAAAATAAAAGACGCAGCGAAAGTAGAAGTCTGGGAAGGAGAAGGGGTACACGCCTTTAGGTTTTGCTTTTATGGTAGAAGTCCGATTTATGTGGTGTGGAGTGAGACTAGCAAGAAAAAAGTTAAACTTTCTGTATCCTCCGAAAAGGTAAAGATTGAAAAATTGGCGTTGAACAAAAACATCGAACACAAAATAGTAAAAGCAAGCAATGGAGCAGTTGTTATAGAAATCGATGACAAACCACTGTTTTTGGAAGAGATAGAAAGAAACTTGAACCAATAAAATATTACCTTTATCATGTTGATCAGTAAGACAGCTCCTGCATCAACTGGCCCAAGGTTTATCCATATAGGTGGGACTAAATCACTCGGCAGAGGTTCAAGGGAAAAGAGGGAGAATTTGAAAAAGAACAAAAAACTTTTGACTTTTTCTGCAATATCCGTTGTGATTGTTTTACTCTATTTTGGTTACTTACAGTCAAGACCTATTAATATAGATTCACTGAACTTTGACCAAAACCCAGATCAGAGATCTTTCCCATTTGCATGGGAAGACCCGACAGATCTCTATCTTATGGAACTCCGCACAAGATACAACCTCGAAGAAATCGTTTCTAACAGCAAAAGCGACCTTGAGCGTGTGGAAAAACTGTGCCACTGGGTACATGGTCTGTGGAAACATAACGGTAGAAACATGCCAAAAAAGAGTGATCCCATATCCATAATAGAAGAAGCAAAAACTGGGAAAAGATTTCGCTGTGTGGAATATTCTATAGTTCTTAGCGCATGCTTGAATTCCATTGGTACCTATCGAAGCCAAGAAACCACGAATTTTCCAAAGAAGGTTTCCTATGTACAATGTTATCTATACACATTCTGTAAGTTCATTTTACCCAGAGCCAAAGCTGTACTAAACATTCCACAACCTACAAAAGGAAGCCCTAATCTTCGCAGCTAATAATTTTGAAAAACCTTCTCTTTTGTCAAAGGATCATATACCAAAATTGTTCTTCTGTCTTTAACAACTGCCATCTTAACTGAGAGCCACCCCTTGCTAAAGATATTGCTTCCTTTTCCTTTCATCACATCGATACATCCCAAATAAATCCCAAACCTATCTTCATCTAACTTATCGTTAAAAATCGGAACAAATTTGCAATCACCATCACATCCGCTTCCTTCCAAAGCTTCGTCTTTTACGCTCTCTGGCCAATCAAGATGATAGGTAAAACCGTTTATGGTAAAAGTATTATCATAACCGTTAAAAACGATATTAGAATCCTTCACAACTTTATAACGAACATGAGAGAGCCCCAAGGCTCTCTCTACATTCTTCTTAAAATCTTCATCCCCGATTATAGACACATGATAAACCTTATAAAGACCTTTTGAGTAGTAAAAAACAAGGGCAACAAGCGCTATCAATGTCCACAATAAAAATTGAGATTTTTTGTTCATAATCACCAGCTTTCAAGGTATTCTTTCTGCTCTGGTGTCATTTCATCTATCTTTATTCCCATAGACCTTAACTTAAGCCTTGCTACTCTCTCGTCGATCTCTCTTGGAACTCTGTAAACTTTGTTTTCAAGATTTTTATGGTTTTCCAAAAGGTGAAGAACAGAAAGCGCCTGAAGGGCAAAG
>JAMOOR010000069.1 GCA_027065235.1 Thermotogaceae bacterium
TGCGCCAGTGCAAGTAGCGATAATTCCAATATCTGACAAACATATTGATTATGCTAAAAAGGTTGCAAATAAATTGGAGGAAAACGGAATAAGAGTGGAAGTTGACTCAAGAAGGGAAACTCTCGGGTACAGGATAAGAGACAATCAGATGAAAAAAGTTCCATACATGTTCATACTTGGTGACAAAGAAATGGAAAGTGGAAAAGTATCTGTCAGAACAAGACACGGAAAAGAAACGAAAGATGTAACCCTTGATGAGTTTATAGCAAACATAAAAGAAGAAATAAGAGAAAGAAAAAGAACTTTAAGCTATGATGAATGAATTTTTTCTAGAAAATCCCTGCCTGTGATGGGCAGGGATTTTTGATGTAAAGAGGGGGAGAGAAGGATGAAGATAGGTATAGTCATTGACAGCACCCTTGATGTATCTGATGAGATTAGGGATAAAGTAAATATAGTTTCTCTTACCGTTAGGATTGCTGATAAAGTCTTCAAAGATGGGGACATCTCTCTTGAAGAAATGTTTGATATGGTTAGAAAAACCAATTCTTTTCCAAAAACCAGTCAGCCATCACCGGGAGAGTTTGAAGAAGCTTATAGAAACCTCCTTGAAAACCACGACTATGTAATTTCTCTTCACATATCTAGTAAATTAAGCGGTACATATTCAAGTGCTCGCTTAGCAGCAGAAAAATTTAAGGGAAGGGTGTTTGTGTTTGATACCCTATCAACGTCTATCATAGGGGATTTCTATGTTAGAAAAATTTTGAATATGCTTGACAAACACCCTGAAGAAATAATAAAAGAGTTGGAAAGAATAAGAAAAGGTTCCACGTTCTTTCTAACTCCTGGCGACCTCGAGTTTTTGAAAAGAGGGGGAAGAATTTCCAAAGCAAAGGCATTGTTAGGGGCAGTCTTAAAATTGCGTCCAGTAATTCAAGTTGTTGATGGTGAACTTGTGGCGAAAAAGATTTCCAGGGGAAAAAAGGGGCCTCTCAATTACATGAAAAGGGTTATAGAGGATTACAGTGCATTCTTTTTAATAGGAGGGATATTGGAGGAAAAGATTCCACAAGAATTAGCGGAATATGCGGAAAAACTTGGGAAAAAATTCCGCGTAGTCATGGTTAAATCACTCTCCCTGGCTGCTCACCTTGGACCTGGAAGCTTTGGTGTAGCTCCTTTTGAATATGTTTAATTTTTTGCTACGGATTTAAGGAATTTGATAAAATGAGTTTTGGTCGGGGAATTATTAATTCAGTTTACTAAAAGGAGGGGGAAATATGTCAGAAGCACCGGTCATAAGGGCTCCAAGAGGAACACAGCTCAGCTGTAAAAGCTGGCAAACCGAGGCTGCAATGAGAATGCTTATGAATAACCTGGATCCTGAGGTTGCAAAGGATCCAGCTAATTTAATAGTTTACGGAGGAACTGGAAGGGCGGCGAGGAACTGGGAATCTTTCTGGAAGATAGTTGAAACGCTTAAGGAATTGGAAAACGATGAGACCTTGCTTGTTCAGAGCGGAAAACCGGTAGCCGTATTTAAGACCCACGAATGGGCTCCAAGAGTTCTCATAGCAAACTCCAACCTCGTTCCAAAATGGGCCGATTGGGAATACTTCAGGGAACTCGAAGAAAGAGGACTCATAATGTACGGTCAGATGACCGCCGGAAGCTGGATATACATAGGAACCCAGGGAATACTCCAGGGGACCTATGAAACTTTCTACGCTGTTGCAAAGAAATACTTCAACGAAACCCTTAAAGGAAAATGGGTGCTTACCGCTGGATTGGGAGAGATGGGCGGAGCACAGCCTTTGGCTGCAACTATGAATGGAGCTTCAATACTCGCCGTTGAAGTCGATAAAAGGATGATCGAAAGAAGGCTAAAAACAGGATATGTTGATACCTGGACCGACGATCTTGATGAAGCTTTGAAGATGATTCAGGATTCGCTCAAGAATGGTGAACCTATTTCTGTTGCACTTCTTGGAAACGCCGCCGAAGTCCATCCAGAACTCGTAAGAAGGGGAATAATACCCGATATAGTTACCGACCAGACAGCAGCTCACGATCCATTGAACGGTTACATACCAGCCGGACTTTCCGTGGAAGAAGCGGCAGAAATGAGAAAGAAGGATAAAGAAGGATATCTGAAGAGAGTTTACGAATCAGTTGCAAAGCACATTGAAGCCATACTTGAAATGCAAAAACAAGGTGCAAAGGCCTTTGAATATGGAAACAACATAAGAAGACTTGCAAAAGAGGAAGGTGGAGTTGAAAACGCCTTTGATATACCAGGTTACGTTCCAGAATATATAAGACCACTCTTCTCCGAAGGTAGCGGGCCATTCAGATGGGTAGCACTCTCTGGTGACCCGGAGGATATTTACAAGACTGATCAAAAGGTTCTTGAACTCTTCCCACATGATGATCATTTAAGAGTGTGGATAGAGATGGCTCAGAAAAAAGTAAAATGGCAAGGACTTCCAGCAAGGATTTGCTGGCTCAGGTATGGAGAAAGAGCAGAATTTGGCCTTGCAATAAACCAAATGGTTAAGAAAGGGGAGCTCAAAGCTCCTATCGTTATAGGAAGAGACCATCATGACACAGGTTCTGTTGCCTCTCCATACAGAGAAACAGAAAAAATGAAGGATGGCTCTGACGCCATAGCCGACTGGCCAATTCTTAACGCACTACTCAACGCATCTTCCGGGGCAACATGGGTATCCTTCCATCACGGCGGAGGAGTCGGAATAGGATATTCCCTCCACGCCGGAATGGTTATAGTTGCCGATGGAACTGATCTTGCTCAGCAAAAACTTGAGAGAGTTCTCAACAACGATCCAGGTCTTGGAGTGGTAAGGCACGCCGATGCAGGATACGAAATAGCTATCGACACCATAAAGAAAAAAGGCATAAGGGCTCCTATGGTCAAGTGAAATATTTATTAAAAACAAAGGCCCCGCAACGGGGCCTTCTTATAGCATCATTGTAACATCATTTAGGAGTAATTATCATCAACTGCCCCTTTGAGCTGGTCAGTAAAATTGCTTCGGGCACCGATCGAGGAGATATTTACCACCCTTAAAAAGAAGACCTGTCTTTGCCCTTCTAACGATGTTGCGAGATATACTAAGCATGACCTCCATGTATAAGTTTTTAGCGTAGACAGGAATAGGTTAAGGGAAAATAACTAGTTAATATCTCCTCGTATA
>JAMOOR010000070.1 GCA_027065235.1 Thermotogaceae bacterium
GTGAGATAACAGTGGTTATAGAGAAGAAAGGAAAGGGTGGTAAGGGTTGAGAAAACCTGTTTTGTTTCTTTTCCTACTATTTTCAATTGTAGCGTTTTCTATTGTGATAAAGACGAATGAAAAAGGAGTAGCGGTTTATATAAATAACACCCTTAAGTATACTATTGATAGTACAGGAATAACACTTTCAGATAGTGGAAAAGTAAACATAAGATTATCTTTACCGGGACGTTGGCCTGAGAATTATGAGCTGAGTAATGTGGATTTATCTTCCACGGAGGTAATTGAAGTTAACTTTTATCCATTAACGGTGGCAACAATAACGGGAGTGCCAGAAGGATCAAAAATATACATTATAGATGGAAGTGTTGAAGTTCCTATAGGTAAAGCTCCATACAGAGGAAAATTACCGCTGGGGAGACATGTTTTTAAGGTTATAACTCCAGAAGGATTTAAGTACACTATGGAAAAGAGTATCACTACTGATACCCAGGTAATAGACCTTTACAAAGCGTGGTCAAGAACTATCGTTATTGATTCTGAACCAAGGGCGTCTTTGTACATTGATGGGGTGTATAAAGGAACAACTCCAGTAACAGTTACGCTAGGATTTAAGGAGTATTCATTTGAGTTTTACAATAAGAGATTTTTGGTGGGAAGTTGCAAATTGGAAATAACGGATGAAGATGTAAGAATTTTGAGGAAAAATATTATTGGAATGGAGAAGGATAAAAACAGATTACTTTTTAAGCTGAGAAGAATTGTCAAAACCTCTGTGTATAGTGTTCCTAAAGGTACGTTTTTTACAGTTAATGGAAAGATGTATAGGACACCTGAGATTCTAGAATTACCGGAATCCACTAATGTTATAGAAGCTTTCATGCCGGGGTACAAAACTAAAAAGGTTGTTTTTAATCCAGCCGTAAGCCCTTCTGTAAGGATAGAGTTGGATCCTGATCAAATGAATGTAAGGATGGATTTCCACGGTGAGCTATTTGTCAACGGTGATTATAAAGGTACTGCCCCGACTGTTATTAATCTTCTTCGCGGAGTCTATGTTTTGGAATCTGTAAATGGAGAAAGTCGATGGTTAGCCCTTGTTGATGTTTCTACTGATACAGAGGTAAATTTGAACAAAGACAATGGAACCCTTGTTATGGGTGACATTGGGGTTATTAAGTTAAATGATAGTTCAATTCTTACACCTTCTATTCTCAATCTTCCTCCAGGAAACTATGAAGTAACGAAGGTTTTGAAAGATGGGAGTACTTCTACAGAGACTTTAACTGTAGAAAGGGGCAAGGTTACTTACTATCCAAAAAACTCTGCTCTTCTTTTTGTTGAAAGTTCTCCTCCTGGAGTGAGAGTAAAAGTGAACGGTAAATACTACACCACGCCTTTAATTCTGCTTCCAGTGGAACCAGGCGAAATAGAATTGGAGTTTCAATATAAATGCGCAACTTTGAAGAAAGTTGTAAAGGCTGAGAAGGGAAAGATAAATTTTGTAAAGGTGGATTTAAATATAAGCCTTGATAACAAAAATAAAGAATGTCCGATATTAATTGAAGAGAAATGAAGTTTGGTGATAGATCGGAGGTGGAGTGGATGAGAAAATATCTATCGCTGTTGTTTTTATATCTGTTGTTTTTAGGTGTTGCTAACGCAGTGGCTCTGAAAGATGTATCTCCCACACTCCCTGAGTATGAGGCGGTTAAATTTATGGTTAGTAGGGGAATAATGGATGCTGATAATGGGTATTTTAAAGGACCTAAAATAGTAACAAAATTCGATCTTGCAGTTTATTTGTATAATTTTTACAAGTATATGGTTTATTCTTCACCAGTGAAAGGAGTTTCAATGCCTCAGCCCTCTACTTCTCCTGAAGGTAAGAAAGAATCTTCAGTTAGCTCAAAAGCGGAGAAATCTGCCAAGAGCTCTACTGTAGAGGAAAGAGTAAAGGTAATATCAGATCAGAGGGTAGATATTATTTTAAGTTTGCTCAAATATGATCCGAAAGATAATGATTTTGAAAGGATAAAAGAGCTTGAAAAGAAAGTAACCGCTCTCAACGATTTTATAGATTCGTTATCTAAGAAATCTAAGGAAATTCCAGATATATCCAGCATCAATGAAAAATTATCAAGTTTATCAGGTAAAGTTGATTCACTGAAAAAGGAAATGAGTTCTATAAAAAGCGATTTCCAAAAATTGGAAGATACCGTTAGCCAACAGAAAAAAGAAATAGAAAGTATAAATATGATGCTTCAATCTCAGGAAAAATCTATAAGTGATAATAGAGATTCACTAAACGAAATGAAAACGTCCTATCTGGAACTTAAGGAAAAATACAACGAACTTGTCAAGAAAACAGGTGTTCTTGAGAATAAACTTAACACTCTTAAATACATGATGGCGTCCTATGCAGCCAAGATTGACAGTCATGAAAATACGTTGATTAATATTCAATATCAGCTATCGGAATTATCTGATAAAGTCAAGAATACATTTGTTTCTACATCGACAGTGGTCGAAGCTGAAACACACCTTTCAACACCCGCGGAGTTAGAAAAATATTTGAAAGAGGTGAAAGATATTAGTAATGAAATGAAGAATATAGAGAAATTAAAGGCAGATCTAGAGGCCAAGCTGAAAGAGTTAAACGATGTAGTAGATGAAATCAAAGGAACTAAAGGAAAAGTTGATTATCTTATGAAATCTGTAGAAGTACTCGCTGCAAATCAGAAAAAATTTAATGATTCTTCGCGTAACTTGTTGATACTATCGGTATTTTCTGTGGTATTATCGATAACAGCTATAATTGTTAGTGTTTTCTTCTGAAAGGAGGAGAAATAGAAGTGAGGGTAATAACGATTGTCCTTGACAGTGTAGGCATAGGTGAAATGCCCGATGCTGAGGAATACGGAGATAAAGGGAGCAACACTTTAGTGAACATTGCAAAGGCCATGGGTGGGTTGAGCCTTCCCAACATGGCAAAGCTTGGATTAGGTCATCTTGCAGATATACCTGGGGTTGAGAAAGTAAAAAACCCAGAAGGTGTGTATGGAATAATGATGGAAAAAAGTCCGGGAAAGGATAGCACAACGGGTCATTGGGAAATGATGGGAATAATTTTAAAAAAACCATTTGATATATTTCCAAATGGTTTTCCAGAGGAGCTTATAAAGGAATTTGAGAAGAGAACAGGGAGAAAA
>JAMOOR010000071.1 GCA_027065235.1 Thermotogaceae bacterium
CACAACATCAACATCATATTGGTCTACTGGAGTATTCTCTTGAACGCTTCCAGTTAATCCTTCTACCGAAATTTGAAGGGTTCTTTTTGAGAAAACGCTCATAAGATTCTCTGCGGAAGTTCTCAGGTTGTTGACATCTTCTTGAAAGTCCACAACTTTCTTGGCATATTTGTTCATGCTGAATGTGCTTTGGTATATCTCAGGAAGCTGGAATGTTGGCATCACCTGAGACATTGCGCTCAATGGATTGGTATTTTGGGTGTTATTAAAAAGGATAGGCAAATACGAATAGTACCAGTAATTCCCATTTATCGGCTCCATCCGATTCACCCCCTTTCCCTGTTAAAATATTATACTCCCTTTATCATTATCGAACAAAATTTGGAAATTATAAGTTTTTTGTCCTTTCTATACTAATTTACAAATATCGGGACTTTTCAAAGATTAAAAAGAACCCGGTAAAAACAGCCCTATAAGTATTCCTGTAATTCCTTCCCCGCCTAAAAGTCCTGAGGATATTATCATTCCTGTGTCTATTTTGTCTTTTCTTGTAAGGTCAAGAATGAGTCTTATTACACCTCCAACAGCGACTGGAAGTGTGATAGAAAGTGGAAGATAAAGCCCTATTCCAAATGTAAGAGCTGGAAGCTTGAGCAGCTGGAGCACAAGAGCTACAACTATTCCCCAGATGAATTGAGGATTCACGGAACTTGTCTTTACAAAGTTTGATACAGCCATAGCTTGAGGTATAGGAAATGTTTTCGATGGTCCAAAAGCTTCTGGACCAAATTTTGAATAAATAGCGTAAAGAACGAACGTAGATACCAGCACTCCAACCGCTGCTCCGACAGCTTCAGAGACAAGCTGAGCCTTTGGGTTTGTCTTTAATATGTAACCTGTTTTCATATCTTGTAAGGAATCACCAGCGATACCGGTAGCTACAGCTATAGTAGCAGCGATGAAAACAGCTGCTTGCGGTGATATATCAACAACCGCCCTTGTGAGCATGAGGGTTATAATTGCAAAAACTTCCATCGGATCTATTCCGGATGTTCCATCAACTGCCCCTGCCATGTGAACCATTAAAAATCCAAGGATCATAAGAAAAAGGCTTGCAACAATTCCCACATGAAAAATAAGACTTAGCACAAAGACCACAAGCATGACAATGATATCTATCTTGGTAATTTCCAGAAATTTCCCCGATTTAAAAAGTCCTGAAAGCATCATTCCAAGACCGCCACCTACTATCATTCCAAGACCAAAGTTTGTTGCAGTTATACCAAAATGTGCAAGAACTATTGAGGTAACTCCACCGGCAAGCCAGCTCATCGTGTAAAGCGAACCAATTATGAAGCCTATCCCTATAGCCATTGGAAACATACCAAATCCATGAAATACAACTGGTATCCATCCAAGTCCATCACGAAGGTATGTAAACACTGCGGAAATCCCCATCCATGTAAAGAGTGTCTTTGCTTTTTTCCCACCTTCATCTCCAGCTTTTAAAGTTTCTGCTGCCGCTATACCCATAGGAAACGGGAGTTTTTGTTCTTCAACATATTTCTTCCTTGTAGAAAGTGTCATTCCAACCCCAAAGACGGCTCCCACTGTAGCCGCTCCAAGTATGAACACAAGCTTGGGAGAAAGTCCAACAACCCAAGCAGCCGGCACTGTAAAGGCAAGTCCACCGGCTACAAGACCACCAGCGGAAATTCCAGTATGTGCTACATTTATCTCATGAATATCAGCTTTAAAAAAACGGAGTATAAACATAGAAAATATTGCGGCAAAAACCGTTGGCCACGGAAGCGCTCCCATCCTTAAAGCCACATATATAGAACTCATTGATACCAAGAAAGAACCTATTGCAGCAACAATTAACGACCTTGCGCTCAGATGCTTCAATTCAATTCCTCCTTTTTGGTGGTTTTAAAATTAATCTTCAATGCACCGCTATTGCAAGGGCAAGGGACATAAGTTTCGATCTTGCTGTATCAGCCCTTGAAACTATAACAATCGGCGCCTTTGCCCCAACAACAATACCTGCGATTGTTCCTCCTCCAACATAAACGAAGGACTTTCCAAGGAAATTCCCAGAGTGTATATCGGGAACAACTAATATGTCGGCATGACCTGCAACTTCTCCCTTCACTCCTTTTACATTGGCTGCCCATTCGCTCATAGCGTTATCCACTCCAAAAGGACCGTCTATTACCGCTCCCTTTATCTGCCCTCTATCCGCCATCTTCGCTATCATTGCGGCCTCCAAAGTCTCTGGCATGTCGGGATTTACAACCTCAACTGCAGCTATTAGCGCTACCTTAGGTTTCTCATAACCAAGCTTATGAGCAACTTCAACGGCGTTGTTTATTATCTGAACTTTTTGCTCAAGATTTGGTCTTATAACCATCCCCCCATCCGTTATAAAGAACACCCTATCAACATGAGGAGAATGGGCAAGTATGACATGGGACAAAAGCTTTCCTGTTCTCAAACCCCATTCCTTGTTTAGGACAGCTTTCAAAAGAACGGAAGTTTTTATCAATCCCTTCATTAAAACCTGAGCATTTCCTGAAGAAACTTCCTTTACCGCTTTTTCTGCCGTTTCGACATCAGAAGAAGTTTCAATAAGTTTAAAATTAACTCCTATTTCCTCCATATTCTTTCTTGATTTCTCGCCATTTCCTACAACTATAACCTCTTCCACAATCCCTTCCTTTTTAGCTTCCTTAAGCGCCTTAAGAGCTTCTATATCCTCTCCACCTGCCAGTGAAACTGTTGCCTTTCTTCCCTTTGCAAGCTCAAGAAGCTCTTCCAAATTTTTAAGCACAATGACCCCTCCTTCATTCCGGCTTATATTCAAAACCTTCTTTTTGCTCAACAAGTTTTCTGTAGAAGAAATCTCTTATAAGCTTGTATCTCTTTGCTCTATGCTTCGGAGTACCCGTCCCGCTATGCACATGGAATCCTTTCTTGAACAGCGCAAAGTATACTTCTTTCTTGCCCATATTCTTAAGAACATTGTAAAGCATCAAAGATTGATCGATGGGACATCTGTAATCCTCCAAACTGTGGATTATAAGAAGTGGTGTGTTCATGTTCTCCACATAATAAAGTGGGCTGAGCTTTTTGTAATTGGAATCATCTTTAAGTGGATTCTCCCCTATCAATTCATGATCGAAATATATTCCTATATCGGAAAAGG
>JAMOOR010000072.1 GCA_027065235.1 Thermotogaceae bacterium
CAAAGTCAGGATCGACATTATCTGCCACAAATACCCGCAAATACCCGCCCCTGTCATCTCTTGAGAGTGCATTCCAATTCAAGGGCCTCAAAGCGTTGTGAAGGGCTATGTTACCAAGAGCGGATCCTCCAATTCCAAGAACGACAAAATCGTCAAAGTTAAAGAGCCATTCTTCTAAATCTTTAACTTGGCCAAGTATCTCCTGATTGTTCACTATCTTCAAAAACCCTGGTGTGTTTTTCTTCATATCATCTATCGCTTCTTTTACTCTTGACTCGATCTCATTTATTTCTTCCTCTTTTAATCCACCTTCGATGTTTGGTTGAAAGACCCTTGAAAAATCGAACTTTATCATACCTTTCCACCTCCCTGTTCTTTAAGTTCGAGTTTCTTGTAAAACCTTAGAATTGTGTGTCTAATTTTGTTTGATTAGTATTCATCTGGTAAATTCTATCATATAAAGGCAACTATTCCATTTAAAAATGACGAAGGGGGTTTTTGTCATGTACGATATTCTTATAAAGAACGCTAAGTTAAGAAATGAGAAAAATTTAAAGAACATAGCAATTAAAGATGGAGAAATTGTGGATATTTATGAAGGAAAAGAGCGAGATGCTGAAAAGGTTATAGATGCTAAAGGAGCGCTTGTAACTGAGGCTTTTGTTAATCCGCATCTTCACTTGTGCAAGGTTTATACTCTGATGAAGATGTCGGAGGAAGCGTTGAAAGATTATCACGGGGAGAATATGGGAAAAGCTATGACCGCTATAGAACTTGCTGCGAGGATAAAGGAGAAATATGACGAAGAATGGATTTACCCGAATGTGAAAAAGGCTTTGAAACTTGCCGTGGAAAATGGCGTTCTATACATCAGAGCTTTTGCCGATGTCGATAGCAAAGCCAAACTCATTGGTTTAAAAGCTTTGCTAAAGGCAAAAGAAGAGTTTAAAGATAAACTTTATCTTGAAGTGGTTGCATTTCCTCAAGATGGAATTGTAAGAGAGCCGGGTGCCTTTGAATTGTTAGATGAAGCGATGAAGCTTGGTGCCGATGTCGTTGGCGGAATTCCATGGATTGAGCTAACAGAGAAGGATGAAATGGAACATATAAACGCTGCCTTCAAATTGGCAAAAAAGTATGACAAACCAATCTCCATGCTTGTGGATGATGCTGGGGATCCTACATTAAAGACCCTTGAAATGCTGGCTGTTAAGACAATTGAAGAAAATTGGAATGGGAGAGTTCTTGCCCACCATGCAAGAGCAATGGCGTTATATCCTAAACCATACCTTTTGAAACTTTTTGCACTGATGAAAAAAGCTGATATGGGTCTTATAACTGATCCTCACACAGGCCCACTCCATGCAAGAGTAAAGGAAATGCTTGAAGAAGGTGTTACAGTGGCTTTAGGGCAAGATGACATCTCCGACGCTTACTATCCATATGGAAGGAACAACATGCTTGAAGTGGCATTCTTGGCATCTCACATACTTTGGATGACGACGAGGGAAGATATGGAAACGTTATATAACATGATAACCATCTACGCCGCAAAGGCGATGGGATTAAAGAACTATGGTCTTAAGGTTGGAAGTCCTGCAAGTTTGGTTGTTTTGAATGAATACAATGTGCTTGAAGCGTTCAGAAATCACGATAAACCTAGGTATGTTATATATAAAGGAAAATTGGTGAGCAAAATTTAACGATAATTATCGGGACACTACCATATAATTTGACAATCTAATTGATAGTAGTAAAATGAAAAACCGTTAACGACTGAGTGAACAAGAGGTGATTTCCTATGATATTTGAAGATGTCGTTAAAAAAATCATAGAATCGGAAAAAAGTGCCCGCCAAGAATTAGAAAGATTCAAAAAAGAGCTTACCAGCAAACTGAGCAAAGAATATGAAGAAGAAAGATCAAAGTTGGAAGAAGTATTCATGGAAAAGAAGAAAAAATGTGAGGAAGAGCTCCAAATGTTGAAGAAAAGATCAGAAGACAGAATAGAAAAGGAGAAAGAGGAACTCGCTGAGAAAAGATTGAAGATTTTAGAGGAGTTCGAAAAGGAGATAAATAATGTAATTGGAGGAATATTAAAGAAGGCGGTAGAGTGAGCGCTGGGGTCCTTACAGGAAAGGTAGGTTCTCTCGTTGGTAAGCTTTTGAAGGATGAAGATTTTCACAGGTTGCTTGCGCTAAAAAATGTACACGAAGTGGCGATGTATCTAAAAAAGCTTCCTCCCTATAAAATGTACATCCCTGATATGGAAGAGATTCATAGAAGAGATTTGGAAGCTTCGATTTTAAGAAAGAACAGAGATGAAACGCTCCGTTTAAGAAATTATGTTACCTATCCTCAAAAAAAGATTATCGATCACATCCTCTACAGGTATGAAATAGATGTTGTCAAAAAGCTTCTAAGGTTAATCCACTCTGGTGAAGATATCGAAGAGAGGTTTATATACTACAGTGATGATGAAACGATAGAAAAACTCGTGGAATTCAAAACGGTTGAAGAGGCTGTTGAATTTTTAAAGTCAAAGCCGTATTATCAATACCTAAAATCAGTTCTAAACGGCTACAAAGAAAGTTCTCTAGTAGGCGTTTTGGAAAACTCCTTGGAATTTTGGTATTTCAAGACTTTAAATAGGCTATTAAAGCAGTATTCAACAAGGCAGGTTATCCTGTTTTTCAAGAAACAGGTTGATTTGACAAATATAATGTGGATTTACAGGTCAAAAATTCTCTTTGGATATTCGCAGGAGAGAGTCTTGAGTCTGCTTCTTCCTTTTGGACTTTACACGAAGGGCGATGTTGCGTCGACTATAGCTTCCCTTTCAACAAAAGATGAATTTTTCGAAAAATTGAAATCTACACCTTATAGGGAAATCTTCAAAGAAAGGTACGATATTCCAGAAGAATTTATCCTCGAAAGAAGGATAGATAAATACCTATATCAACAGGCTAAGACGCTTATTAGAGATAAAAATAACGGCTTCAATCAACTGATAGGATATGTCCACCTCATAGAATTTGAACTTAAGGATCTTATAACTGTTATAGAGACAATAAGATATGGACTAGATAAAGATAGTGCATTTAAATATCTTGCCCGAGGTGGTCTAAATGCATGAAAAGCTGTTCAGCGTTGGTGTTATCGCAGATAAGAACTACGCAGAATTCATTTCTAAAATTATATTGGATGGA
>JAMOOR010000073.1 GCA_027065235.1 Thermotogaceae bacterium
TTGATAACCTGTTTCAAAGTCCATTTCTACTATGAGGTCGCTCTTTTCAAAGGCTTCATCCACATTTCCTCTTCTTATCTTTTTGTAAAATGCATCGTTTCTTTCACCGTTTACAACCACTTCATTCTTAAGAGCTTCATCTATGGTGAGAACTGGTGGAAGCTCTTCTATTTCGAATTTCACTTTCTTGGCTGCTTCCTTCGCAGCTTGTGGAGTTTCCGCTGCAACCAAAGCTATTGGATCAGCTTCAAATCTAACCTTCCCTCCAACTGGAACAAGAAGTTGCATATCCTTTGCTACCATTCCCATTTTGTTATTTGGAACATCTTTGTAAGTAGCGACTTTTACAACGCCAGGAACTTTCATTGCTTCTTTAACGTCAATGGATTTTAAAATTCCATGAGCAACATTGGGATAAACAACCTCAGCATATAACATTCCACTTATATACATATCAGGTGTGTATTTAGAATATCCAAAAGCCTTTTCAAGTCCATCAATTCTTTTAACTGCTTTTCCAATGGCTTTCATGCTATCCCTCCAAATTCAATTTATTTATTCCCTTCTATAACTTTATCAAAATAGGTGGTATTTTACAAAAATTGAAGCAAAGAGAATTGACACAATCGCCATTATCTTTATGAGTATATTTATCGATGGTCCCGCTGCATCTTTCATCGGATCTCCCACTGTGTCTCCAACAACCAAAGATTTGTGCTCTTCGCTGCCTTTACTTATGCCTTCAAGCTTACCTTGCTCTAAATATTTCTTGGCGTTATCCCAAGCCCCACCTGAATTAGACATCGTTATTGCAACGAGTGCTCCACTGGCCGTAGCTCCCAAAAGAAGCCCTCCAACAAAAGTCGGTCCGAAAAGAAATCCCGATATAAGAGGAGTGAAAAGCGCAACAAGTGCGGGAACGGTCATGTTTTTCAAAGCAGCCTGGTTACTTATGCTTATGCAGGAGTTGTAATCGGGTTTTGCCTTTCCTTCTCTTATACCGGGTATAGATTTGAACTGTCTTCTAACCTCGTTGATCATAACCATTGCAGCGTCACTTACAGCATCCATAATGATGGAAGCAAAAAGATACGGCAGAACCGCTCCAATAAGAACTCCAACGACCGTTCTTGGATCGGTTATATATATCTTCGCATATTCTCCTATTGCATCTATAAGCCATCCTGGGGTTTTGTCAGAACTCTGCAGTACACTAATCGAATCTGCACTCATTTGGGAAAAGACATAAGATGCAAATAAGGATAAAGAAGCAAGGACCGCAGAACCTATCGCAAATCCTTTACCTATAGCCGCTGTTGTATTTCCTACAGCATCCAATTTGTCGGTGATCTTCCTTACTTCTTCCTCAAGACCTGCCATCTCACTTATTCCACCGGCATTATCCGCTATTGGACCATAGCTATCAACCGCAACGGAAGCAGCAACGAAAGAAAGCATTCCAAGAGCGGCTATTGCAATACCGTAAAGGCCCGCCATATAGCTTGCAAGAAGTATTCCTGTAGAGATTGTAATTATCGGGTAAAATGTGCTTCTCATTCCAAGAGAAATCCCACCAGTTATTACAACGCCTACTCCCGTTGATGATCTTTCACTTAAGAGTCTTGTTGGCCTGTACTTATCGCTGGTGTAATATTCAGCCCAAAATCCTGTTAGCATTCCAACAAGTATTCCAACAACTAAAGCTCCCCACGGAGAGTACCAGCCGAATCTGAAACAATACGCTCCTAGACCTTCTTGCCCTTTGAAAAGCCACATGGTTACAAAAAAGCTAAGAACAATCGTTAGTATAGCAGCTGTCCAGAGTCCACTATCAAGTGCCTTTTGAGGCTCATCGGAGTTCTTCCCAGCTAAAACTACGGTTATTCCAATCATAGCGGAAACAAGACCGACACCTACTATGTAAAGCGGATAATAAAAGGTGTTCCATGAGACGGCACTTCCATTAAATATAACCACATCGTAAAGCCCCAAAATCATCGCCGCAACCATAGAGCCAACGAAACTTTCTAAAAGGTCAGCTCCAAGCCCCGCTATGTCTCCGACATTATCCCCAACATTATCGGCAATTGTGGCTGGGTTTCTTGGATCGTCTTCTGGGAGCTCAAGCTCTGTCTTTCCAACAAGATCAGCCGCCATATCTGCAGCCTTTGTGAAAATTCCTCCTCCAACCCTATCGAACATAGCTATTAATGAACAACCAAGTGCGTATCCAGATATCGTCATAGTAAAGGGTATGTAGTTTATTCCGAGCCAGTTGGTAACTATCTTTACATTTTCTGGGTTGAGCTCTCCAAAGATCTTTCCAAAGACAATATACACTATAGAAAGCCCCAAAAGTGCAAGACCTGCGACGGAAAGCCCCATAACACTCCCGCCGGAGTAAGCCACCTTAAGAGCTTCTCCAATGCTTTTTGTTTTTCTTGCAACATTTGCAACTCTAACATTAGAAATCGTAGCTGAACTCATACCAATGTATCCTGATAAAAAGCTCATTGTTGCCCCAAGAATGAAAGCTGCTCCAACTTTCCAGTTGAGTATTATCGCAAGAACAACTGCTACAGCCGCTGCAGCTTTGAAAACCGCTTTGTTCTCATCTTTTAGAAAAACCTTGGCTCCTTCATGAATATAGGAGGATATCTCTTCCATCTCTTTGGTACCAGCATCAAGCTTTGCCACGTATCTGTAGTTTCTGTAAGCAAAGAGAAGTGCTACAAAGGATAGTAAAAACACGATGTAAATTGCCAAGGCTTTCTACCTCCCTTGATAAATTTGGATGAGAATTGCACACATGGTTAGTGATGTATTAATTCACCATAGTGTAAATATATCAAAAAACTTCAAAAACTAAGAAATTTTTTATGATAGAATTTCATAGCAGAAGGGGGAGAATAAATGACATATACTTACATCATACTGGGACTGAGCTTAGCTGTGATTATATTGGTAAGACCCGCTATTTTATGGCTCCTGTTTGAAAAACTCTTCAAAAGCACAGGAGAGAAGAAATATTTTTCCTTATATAAAGCTATGTACGAAATTATCTCTAAAAAAATCTACAAAGCATTCGCTATTAATATATCAGAGAACAATCCCTGGGAAAGTTTAATGAACGACATTGCAATGATTTTGATGGAGTCCTTTGGCGGCGAT
>JAMOOR010000074.1 GCA_027065235.1 Thermotogaceae bacterium
GTTACTCAGGAAAATAATATGACTATAACTGTGCTCACTCTGGCAGCAAGGAAACAGTAACAAGCCACGATATTATGATGTTTTTAAGGATTCCAACATTCACGACTTCAACTCCACGCGCAAGTCCTACACCAGTTACAGCACCAACAACTGTGTGGGTCGTAGATAAAGGCTAAAAGTCACTTGAGAATTTCTATAACTCCGCTTCCTAATAAATTTGAGTTAGATAAGTTAAGCTTAAAGGTTTTTAGGGAGTTTTTTAAAAAACCTCTCCACACTTCTACCCCCAAAGTAGTATAATCGCATGGTAAAAAGACATACCTAAGTTTAGCATAACTATAAGTGGAGGTCATTAGGGATGAAGTTATCTGAAGCTGCAGTTGGAACAAAGGTGAGAATAGTGAATACGCATTTTCCTCCAAGTCTTCAGAATAGAATTTTAGGGCTGGGATTCGTTCCTGGTTCCGTAGTTGAGGTTATAAGAGAAGCCCCGTTGGGAGATCCGAGGGTTTATCTTGTTAGGGGAAAGATGATATCTTTAAGGAATGATGAAGCGGCTCTTATAGAGGTTGAACCTGTTTCAAGATTTATACCTTTATCTATGGCAGAAGTTGGGAGAAGGTATATTGTTAGAGAGTTTGTGGGAGGTAGCTTCTTTTTGTCGAGAATGGCTTCTTTAGGAATAAGAACAGGAAGTGTTATTCAGGTTCTTGAGAAATATCCAATAATCGCCCTTGTTGATGGTAGGGAAACGAAGATAGGTATGGGAATGGCAGAGAAGATACTGGTGGAGGAGATCTGACATGGCAAATGTTGTGGCCTTTGTCGGAAATCCGAATGTTGGGAAAAGCTCACTTTTCAATGCGATAACTGGAGCCCGCCAGTATGTTGCCAATTGGCCAGGTGTTACGGTATCGAGAAGAGAGGGAATTAGGAGATGGAGAGAAAAGGAAATAAAGTTTGTTGACTTACCGGGAATATACTCTCTTGGTGCAATTTCTCTCGACGAAAAGATCACAAGAGAATATATAATAAATGAAGCACCTGATGTGGTTGTGGTTGTGGTAGATGCCCTTAACATGGAACAAGGACTTTATCTTCTTGTAGAGGTTCTTGAGATGAGAGAAGATGTCATACTTGTAGTTAACGCAATAGATGAGGCGAGAAAGCGGGGAATATCTATAAATAAGTACGAACTTGAGAAGCATTTTGGGGTTCATACCGTTCTTACATCAGCCGTTACTGGAGAAGGGATAACAGAACTCTTAGATAAGATCCTACATGTATTAAGGTCAAGGGAAATTCATTCCTTTGTGCAGTTAAGATACAGTGAAGAAATAGAAAGACAAATTCACGAAATTTCCAGAGAGATAGAAAAGTCCGATAAACTGAGGTCATATAAAAAAAGGTGGCTTGCTGTTAAATACCTCGAAGGTGATGCAGAAGTTCTAAAGCTTCTTAAAGAGACTATAAACCTTGATCCTATGGATAAAGAGAAACACGATTTTTATCGTTCTGAGATTGCAAAAAGAAGATACGAGTACATAGATGCTGTTTTGAAAGAAGCTGTATCAACCAAGATGAAGAAGATGAGCTTTTCAGAAGCTATAGACCATGTTATGACTCACAGATTCCTTGGAATTCCTATATTCTTATCGATGATGTACCTTACATTTCGCTTTACCTTCGATGTTATGGCACCATTTTCCGATCTCATAGACGCTGGAATGGGAAAATTAGCTGACCTTGTTAGAACCATAGCTGGAGATGGTTGGGTATCTTCTCTAATAGCTGACGGAGTTATCGGTGGGGTTGGAGGGGTTCTTGTATTTGTTCCCAACATCTTTGGAATGTTTTTAGCTCTTGGATTTTTGGAAGAATTTGGATACTTGCCAAGAGCTGCATTTGTTGTTGATAGGATAATGTACAAGCTAAAATTAAGCGGGAGAGCATTTATGTCCTTGATACTTGGTTTTGGTTGTAATGTGCCGGCCATAATGTCGACAAGAGGTATTTCCGATCCAAGGGAAAGGTTGATAACTATTTTGGTATCGCCTTTCATCACATGTTCTGCAAGACTTCCTGTTTATCTGTTGTTGGTTGGTGCATTATTCAAGGGCATGGAAGCTACGATGATATTTATAATATATGTATCCAGCATGGTTCTTACAGCAATTTCTGCACTTTTCTGGAATAAGGTTCTTTTTAAGGGAGAGCCAGTTCCCCTCATTATGGAACTTCCAAGGTACAGAATGCCTACTTTGAAAAATCTCTCTCTATATGTATGGGAGAGAGGGAAACACTTTTTGGAGAAAGCAGGAGGAATTATTCTAATAACGTCTATTGTTATATGGTTTTTAGGATATATGCCAAACCATGGAAATATAGAACATAGCTACGCAGCGGCTCTTGGAAGATTTTTTGTTCCTATATTCGCCCCACTTCATTTCAACTGGAAGATGGTTACAGCTTTGATCTTTGGAGCAGCAGCGAAGGAAGTTGTAGTTTCTACATTCTCGATGTTATACAACGCGTCTGGTGCTGATCTTTCAGCAGTCCTCGCTCATGATTTCACTGCTGTTACAGCTCTCGCTTTCATTTTCTTCGTTATGGCGTACATTCCATGCTTTTCAACAATAGCTGTAACTGCTTCGGAGTCAGGTAGCTGGAAGTGGGCAGCTCTTAGCGTCGTATACAGTCTTGGCATTGCATACTTAATAGCTTTAATCATTACCCTTGTAGGAGGAATACTTATATGAAGGAAAAGATCATTTTAACAGCATTGGGGATATTATACATAATCGATGGAATTCTATATATACATGAAGGAAGCGTTCTCTGGGGGCTTGTTATATTTACACTCTCTGGTGTGTATCTTTTTGGACTTGAAAAGGTGCATGGAAGTGAGATTGAACATACAAAAGCTCATATATTAACGGGAGGGATTTTCTCTATATTTCTGACGGGGTTTTTGATCGTAGAAAAGCTCGTTTCTTATCTAACTGAACCTGAAAAATTCATGCTAGCAGATATATTTCTAATAGTGCTGTTTTTTCCTTCTTTTTTGCTTTTTCTAAATTCCAAAAGGTATTTTTTATAAGTGAAAAGAAAAGGGCGCCAGAGTGGACTTACCCCCGGAAGCGGGACAAATAAAAAAAGCATCATCTAAG
>JAMOOR010000075.1 GCA_027065235.1 Thermotogaceae bacterium
ACCGCTCTTTCCCTTGAAAAGGAGATCTCCGATCTTGAGAAATTGTATGTCGAATACAAAGGGAAAATCTCGGGAATAAGAGCGAGAATAGAGAGATTATATGACGAATTGAAATTGAAAAAAGAAAGTTTGCATGAACTTGAAGAGGAAACCCAAGGTTCATCGCAAGAGCTTCAGAAGTTCAGGCAAAAGCTAGATGACATTGGAAATAAGCTTATATCGAAGAAGATGGAACTTGGCGAACTTTCCCAGAAAACTCAAAATTACGAAAGAGAACTTGAGGATATAGAAGATAGAAGAAACCTTCTAAGAAAAAACCTTGCAGAACTTGAAAGAGAGAAAGAAATATTGGAAAAGGAAATCGATGAAAACAAAAATCAGCTTTCTCAGACTGAAGAAGAGCTCAGGACGATATCAAAGGAGCTTGAGGATATATTAAGCAGTATGGACGTCCATAGTGAAGATAAAACATCAATCCTTCGTGAAATGGAAGAGCTTGAGGGTCTAATGACGACGCTTAAGGAAAAAAGAGACACTTTAAATGAAGAGATCCATAGGTATGAGCTCACTTATCAAGATGTTGCGATGAGAATCCAAAGGTATAAGGAAGAAGTGGTGGATTACGAAGATGTTGAGATGGTTTCTGATGAGGAGCTAAGCAGGATAAAGAATGAAATAGAAGAACTTTCTGGAAAAATTAAGAGAATCGGTTCAGTCGATTTCGATGCAATCGAGGAGTACAAGCAGATAGAAAAAGAATATTCAGAGCTTTCAAAGCAAAAGGACGACCTTGAAAAAGCAAAGAACAAGCTGAACGAGATTATAAGGAAAACGGAAGAGGAAGCAAAGAGAAGATTCATGGAAGTGTACAACAAGGTGAATGAAGTTTTTTCAAAATACATTTCAGAGCTGTTCTTTGGTGGTGAGGGAAGGATAAGAATGTCCTCCGAGGATGTTTTAGAAGCTGACCTTGAAATCGTGGTTAAAAAACCAGGGAAAAGAATCCAAAAACTGCAGCTTCTATCTGGTGGTGAAAAGGCTCTCGTTGCTATTGCGCTTCTGTTCTCATTCCTTCAGGTTAATCCCAGTCCGTTTTATGTTTTAGATGAAGTGGATGGACCTCTTGACGATTACAACGCTGAAAGGTATGCACAATTCTTGAAAGAACTTTCAAAAGACACTCAATTTCTTGTTATAACCCATAACAAGCTTGTGATGGAAGCTGCCGATCTTCTCCATGGAGTGACAATGAGTGGAGGAGTATCTCTTGTCATACCGGTGGAAATGTTAAAAACAGGTTAAGGGGGATTGTTGTGAAAGTACTTGGTATTGAAACTTCCTGTGATGAAACCGCAGTTGCTGTTGTGGAAGATGGAGAGAGGATAATTGTTAACCTTGTAGCTTCTCAGATAGATGTTCATAAAAAATTTGGAGGTGTGGTGCCAGAGATCGCATCAAGGCAGCATGTTTCTAACATAAAGTACCTTCTCAAAGAAACTTTCGATATTGTTCCACCGCGGGAAATAGACCTTGTTGCGGTTACTCATGGACCTGGTCTTGTTGGAGCTTTGCTTGTGGGGATATCTGTTGCAAAGGGAATTGCTATGAGTATGGATTTACCAATAGTTGGTGTTAATCA
Source organism: Thermotogaceae bacterium (assembly GCA_027065235.1). Taxonomy (GTDB): domain Bacteria; phylum Thermotogota; class Thermotogae; order Thermotogales; family Thermotogaceae; genus JAGHBG01. The sequence goes on from JAMOOR010000075.1 coordinate 1,640, forward strand.
CCTTCTTGGACATATCCATTCGGTATTCTTCTCCAGCAAGGTTGAATTCCCATTCATAGCTCTTCTTGTGTCGGGTGGGCATACTGAAATAGTCTATGTTGAAGATGAAGTGACGGTCAAAGTATTGGGGAGAACCGTTGATGATGCAGCCGGAGAGGCTTTTGACAAAGTGGCAAGGGTTCTGAACCTCGACTATCCGGGAGGACCAGCTATTCAAAAAGCAGCAAAGGAAGGGAAGCCCAATTTTTACAAATTTCCAAGACCTCTTCTGAATTCCAAGGATTACAACTTTTCTTTCGCAGGGCTTAAAACCTCGGTTTTGTACTTCATGAGAGATAACCCAAAAGCTAATGTTTCTGATGTTGCGGCATCTTTTCAAGAAGCTGTTGTTGATGTTCTTGTGAAGAAGACTTTCAGAGCAGCTAGGGATCACGGAGTAAGGAATGTGGTCTTTGTCGGTGGTGTTTCTGCAAATAAAATGTTGAGAGAAAAAGCAAAGGATCAGGCTGAGAAGTGGAAATACAACGTATATTTTCCAGATATATCCTTTTGCACTGACAACGCTGCCATGATAGCAAGAGCTGGATATTTTTTACATAAAAAGGGATATACTTCCGATATGGAGCTTAACGCTATTCCCAACCTGACTTTGGATAAGGGGTGAGCGTGTGAGGAGGTCCAGAAAGAAGGGAAGCCTTTATGTGATTATCGTTGGATGTGGAAGAATGGGTTCAATTGTGGCCAACTATGCTTCTGCTGAAGGACATAATGTTGTTATAATTGATAAAGAAGAAGAAGCGTTCGATCTTTTATCTCCAGAATTTTCTGGATTCACCATACATGGAGACGCTACAGAAGTGGAAAATTTAAAAGCCGCAAAGATAGAAAAAGCCGATGTCTTCTTAGCATTAACGAATAACGATAATATAAACTTCATGGTTTCCATGATAGCAAAGAGAGTCTTTGGAGTAAGAAGGGTCATTGCAAGAGTATACGATCCCGACAATTTTGAGTTATTTAAAGAGTTTGGGATAAATGCGATTAGTCCCATCCTTTTAATGGGTGAAGCTCTTAAAGGAGTCCTAATTTCTTACATGGAGTGACTTTTATGTATAAAAGCGGAGAAATAATATTTAAAGAAGGGGATAAGCTTGATAAATCTTACATTGTTTTAAAAGGCCAAGTAAGGTTGACTTCCACTTTGGGATACTCGATAACTGCTGGTGAACCCTCCGTTATCGCAGAGTGGGCAATGTTAAATAATAAGACTTCTCCAGAAAGTGCCACAGCAAATTCCAACGTCGAGCTTGCCGATATAGATGAAATAGAGTTTACCTATGAGCTCCTTGAAAGAAGCTTCGATCGATTAAGCTATGTAAACAGAACCTTTTCGTCTGATCTAAAACCACCGGACAAGGTAAGAGAAATCATTAAAACAGTTACAAAAGGTGGCTGGCGGTTTTTTGGCGAGTTCGAAAGATCCAAATATTTTCTAGCAAGGAGGCAAATTGGTAGAGGTGAATTTGAAAAAGCTTATAAAAATCTTTCTCAGATCCCAAAGAGGATTTTTGGCGAGGAAATGGATGGAGAAATAGAAATCCTGAAAACTCTTTGCCTTCAATTCGTAGATCCAAAAGCAGCCGTAGAAAGATACAACCTTTTAAGGAGAAACGCTAATAAATACAAAAGGTACATATCGTACGCTCTTTTAATGGAGGTAACAACAAAGGGAATGGATAGCATAGATAGTATGTTAAAGATGTATTTGAAACATGGTATTTACATTCCACCGAAAACAGTTTTAATGGTTGAAGGTGAGCTTGGAAACGATGTACTCTTTATTTTAAGCGGGTACGTCAGAGTTGTAAGGTATTCCTCCGGAAAACCTATTCTTCTAACGTTTCTTGGACCTGCCGAAATTGTAGGTGAAGTCTCCACGCTGGGCGATCAACCAAGAACCGCTACCGTTGTTGCACATAAACCCATACAAGCTCTTTTGTTTTCTAAGGAGTCTTTGAGAAGCTCCTTGGAGTCGAATAAAAAGTTCGCCCTCGAAATTTTGAAAGCAAGTCTAAAAAGGATTCAGAATATGAAAAAGTTTAAAGAAACTGGTGAAAACATAGAAAATAGAATAAAATTTCTGAAGAATGAATGGGGAGTCAGAGAATTAAACAAAATGGGGATAAACTTGGACGAACTTGCAAGCTTCTTAAAGGTGGACAAGTGGAAAGTTATAGATTATCTTAATGAAAAGAAAATAGCATTGATAGGTTCAGATGGTACGGTGAAATTTAAAGAATGAGAACTATGAATGATATATTTGAAATTCCAGAAGTTGATTTAAAAGAATATCCAATCACATATTTTGCATACATAGGCGATGCTGTTTTATCGCTTTATTCTAGGTTGAAATACATGAACCTAAAAAAGCCCTCTGAAGTAGAAAAACATATAAAGGGTTTAGTGTCAAGATCAGGACAATCAAAAAATCTAGACAGGATATTTTCAACCCTCACAGAAGATGAAAAAGCTATAGTGAAAAGGGCGATGAACAGCAAAGCTGCCACAAGGCATGGAAATGATAGAGATTACCGAAACAGCACCGGGCTTGAAGCTTTGATAGGATACCTCTTCTTAAAAAAGGATTTTAATAGGCTAAAAAGCATCTTATCGGAAGTTGAATAAATGCATAGATCTTTATTTCTCATCTATCTCACCAAGAATTACAACAGCATCTATGGGATAATCAAGATACTTTCTGTTTTTTGCCATGGCAATCACTAACTTGTAATAATCTCTAATATCTTGAGAATAAGCACTCCACAGAAATATAAACTTTCTATGAGGATAAAGCTTGACAAGAAGACTCCTTATCTTATTATAAATGGAGGACTTTTTCGTCGTTATAAAAGCTACACTCCCATGATAGGACAATCCGATATCTTCCCATAGATATTCAACAGGGGTAAAACCAGCTATTTTCTTCCAACGTGCCTCTTCTATAGGTTGAAAAACCTTGGTTTTGCTTTTTTTACCATTCACCAACAATATCCTCGGTATTTGGTTTTCAGAGGAGATAGATAAAGTTCTAAGCTCTTTAATAAAAGTCTTTAACTTATGTTGATCAACGATCAAATTACCATTATCGAGAAGTTTTGTAGGAAACGTTGCAAAGGATAACTTAAAGTTCTTCCTAAAGCGAAGGGCAAGATAAACCAACTGATACATGTCAAAATTAGTCTCCATATTTCTCTTAAGATAACCAGCTATATCAAGCAGAGTTTTCATATCAACATATTTGATCCTTTTCATGAACTCCAACACAACCTCTTTCTCTCTCCTTATCCTGTCCAGATCCCCCAATCCACCTTTTCTGTACCTGATATATGCAAGAAGCTGAGGGCCATTCAATTTGTACACTCCTGGAGAGAAATCTATGTTCAAATTTTGGGCTTTATCGTAATACTTCATAGGGGTTTTAACAACAACTTCTATAGGTCCCAAAGCATCTCCAAGATACTTAAAGGTTCTATAGTCAACCACAAGGTAGTAATCCACAGGAATGCCACAAAGATTCGAAATTGCCTTGGAAAGTAAAGGTACCCCACCCTCTGCAAAGTAATAATTCATCTTCTTTCCATTGTGGAGCAAATCCCTTGGTACGTTTGTTAACACCACTTTTCCCTTCTCAATGTCCAGTGCTGCTATCATTATAACGTCAGAGCGTGTTGTCCTTTGTATAACTTCATCCCTACCAATTACAAGAACATATAATGGACTTGGTAGATCCACAGAGGTGATTTTGTTCACAGCCAATCTAAGCAGATATCCTGGAATGATAAACAATAGAAGAACACCTGCGACTATAGATCCTATTCCAAAATAAATCACCAGTTTCTTCAAATAGACACCTCTCTGCCTTCCTTGCTAGCAGACAACGCCAATTCCTTTATGAAATTCTCAGACCTTACAAGAACATCTAAATACATCCTATCATTTCCTTCAGAAATTCTTATCTTTTTGTCCTTTATTGTAATTGTTCTACCGTTTATCTTTAACTTCACATCCTTCTTTCCTTTAAACGCTATTACTTTATACTCGTCTTTTCCCAGCATATACCATATTGCTTTTCCTTCTTTCAAAAGGAGGCTATTGCTTTCAACAAGATTTATACCTTTATCAACAATTTCTTTTGATGAGATCTCCATATATCTGCCGTCTGGAACATAAATTTGTGAAAATTTCCTTCCATAAACTGGAGGAACGTATAGAAGAGAATCCCCAACGAAGAAATAATCCATTATATACCATGTGTTTTTATCGTTGTTGTGTAAGAAAAATATGGGGAAAACCGGAGGAACTTTCTTGGAATAAGCTTCCTTCATAGAACTTTCCATGAGTTTTCTATTATCAGAGATAAGCAACTTATCTGTTAAAAAGATTGGAGAGGAAATCTCACACGAGGCGTACAACCTCTTTTGCAATGAAGATAAAACCACCTTTTCGATCAAACCAAACTGACCACAATTTTTCTCTACTTTCCAAGCTCTTCTCACTTTTATACTGGCTTCCGAAAAAGATCCCGCAATCTCTTTTCTTACATTTTTGACTTTACCTATTAACTTATCATCCCTCTTTCTGAGATATACGCCATTTCCATTAAATGATGATATGTATTCTCCTCTCTCTTCCTCTCTTATGCGGAGAACATCCAAATACGTTCCTATAGTATCGGATGGAACTCTTATAACGCTACGAAGGGTCTTGACAGCTTCAAAGGGAGTGGGAGCATAGGATACATAGAAATCAATCGCAGGAGTTGATACATGGTAATTCTTTTCGACCCCATCAACATACATCTTAACAGATTTCGTGAAGTAAATCGCCAGCGCTTGATATTTATCAAAAAATACCGAGTAACTTCCGTTGATCTCTAAAGATTTGCTCCTTTCATATGGTGCATCATCATATACAAAAACTTCTGAAGGAAAAACTTTAAAAACAAAATGAGCCTTTTCAAGTGTGCCTTCAAGCAATAGAAAGCTTCCTTTTTTAAAAGAAACCTTTTTATCTTCGACTTTTACATCAAGCACTCCTTTTCTTACTGTACCTTTTCCTTTTATGTGTACCTTTGCTACGTTTTTTCTCATCCAAGTTACCTTCATCTTCTCTCCTCCATGGGAAATATACTCTTCCATCTTTAAGAACCGCCGTGTATTCTGGCCTGACGCTCCTAGTTTTCCCACACTTTGGACATTTTAGATAAATACCGAACTTTCCAGTGACTAACCTCATCTCACTACCACATTCGCATTTAAAATCCGTATCGTAATCTATCTTATAAAAAGTCTCTTTCGCTTTTTTCAAATCCTCATTAAAGCGCTTAAAAAATTCTCTAAGAACCTCTAAATGCTCCTTCTCACCTTTTTCAACAAGGTCAAGTTGTTGTTCCATCTTTGCTGTGAAAGATATGTCAACTATCTCTGGAAAATTCTTTTCAAGATAATCAAGCACAAGAAATCCTATCAGAGTTGGATAAAGCCTTCCCTTCTTTTTCACAACATATTTTCTTGAAAGCAACGTTGATATAGTAGGCGCATAGGTAGAAGGCCTGCCTATCCCTAATTTCTCCATTTCTTTTACAAGACTTCCTTCTGTGAATCTATCTGGTGGTTTGGTCTTTTCCTTCGAAACTTTCATATTATCTACATCTACTTTTTGCTTTTCTCTTAAATCTATAGGCTTTTTCTCCTCTCTTGGCAGCACCCTTTCAAATCCATCAAATATTATCTCTGTAAACTTAGCTTCAAATTCGTACTCTCCATCCTCTGTGGAAAGAACTACTTTAGTTTCTTTCCTCTCTGAAGGAGCCATCTGAGAAGCCAAAAATCTCTCCCAAACAAGTTTATAAAGTTTTGCATGATCCTTATCCAGAAGTTTTTCAGCTCTCTCTGGAGTCATGTAAAGGTCCACCGGTCTTATAGCCTCATGGGCATCTTGAACCTTACCTTTTTTAGCCTTTCTCTTTTTGGTCTTTCCGCCTAAATACTTTTCCCCAAATACTTCCCTTATGTAACCTGCTGTCATCTCCTTTGCTTCGTCAGATACTCTTGTTGAATCTGTTCGATGATAAGTAATGAAAGCTATATGACCTTCCTTGGTATCAAGACCTTCGTATAGCTGCTGAGCTAGCATCATAGTCTTTTTAACAGAGAATCCCAATTGCGATGCAGCAAGTTGCTGCATCGTGCTGGTTATCAAAGGATCCGGCGGATTCTTTTTCGTTCTTTTCTCTGATATTTCACTCACCAGAAGCTCTTTTTGGCCCTTTAGAAACTCTACATCTTTATCTTTTAAATCTTTGTCAACTTTCTTTCCATGGGCTCTAACAAGCTCGAAATCAACACCGAGTACATTCGCAACTACTCGCCAATATTCCTTTGGAACGAAGTCAAATATCTTCTTTTCTCTTTCACATATGATTTTAAGTGTAGCTGACTGAACTCTTCCTGCACTCAACGTATTTATCCTAAATATTCTCCACAAAAGGGGACTTATAAGATATCCAACTATTCTATCCAGGATTCTTCTGGCGAATTGGGAACTAACAAGGTTCATATCTATGTCCCTCACGTTTTTAATGGCTTCTTGAATAGTCTTGGGAGTTATAGCGGAAAACGTTATCCTAACTCCGTTTTTCGGTATATTGAGCACTTCAGAAACGTGCCATGCTATCGCTTCTCCCTCTCTGTCAAGGTCAGAAGCTAAAAGAACCTTTTTCCCCTTTACGGCTTCTTTAAGGTTCTCTATCACCTTTTCTTTCCCTGGAATTATCACAAATTCCGGATTGAAATCGCCAAGATCTACTCCGAACTTCTTTCGCGGTAGATCTCTAACATGCCCCTGAGAGGCTATAACTTTGTAACCCTTTCCTAATATCCTTTCTATTGTCTTGGCCTTTGCTGGAGATTCGACTATTATCACTGTGTCTTTTTTCCTACTCATCTTATCTTCTCCACCTCAACTTTATGGTATAGTGCATCCACATCTTCCTTTCTACAAAGCTGTGTTCCTGGAGTTAAAACTGTCGCTGCTCCGGAAGCTCCAGCATACCTAAGCGCCTCATCGTAATACACCCCTTCGGTCCTTTTAAGGACATACGCAGCCAAAAAGGCATCTCCTGCACCTACAGCACTCACGACTGGAAGTCTTGGAACTTTAACTCTCCACACACCTTCATTTGTATGGAGAACCGCTCCAGATCCTCCCAAAGATACTATTATTTCTTTCACCCTGTGATTGTCGTATATCTCCTTTGCAGCGTTTATCACCCCATCTATATCCTCTTCACTTATCTCCCTTCCAACAACCCTCGATAGCTCATGTATGTTTGGTTTTATCCCGTCAGGTTCTGCGATGAGTCCTGCCTTTAAGTTTTCTCCATCCGAATCAAAATAAACCGTAGCCCCCCACTGCTTAAGCATGAATATTATTCCTGTATAGAAATCAGGACTTACCCCTCTTGGAAGGCTACCTGAAATTACAACTACATCACCAGGTCTTACAAGAGCTTGTAGCGTTTCCCTGACTTTCTCCAATCTTGCTCTATCAACAGGCTGTCCGGGAAGAGACAACCTGTATTGGCTTTTTCCAACCTGGAGGATCACGTTTATCCGCGTTTCTGGCTCTACCCTTATTGCTGTGTATATAACACCTTCTTCATCCAGAAGCTCCTCTATCTTTCTTCCCGTTGCACCACCAAGCAATGTAACAGCAACGGATACACCACCGAGTTCTCTTATAACTCTTGAAACATCGATTCCCTTTCCAGCCGGATAATCAGAAAATCTCTTAACTCTAACCGTGTCATCTTCTTTAAGTTCATCTATGTAAAGGTATCTATCAAGACAAGGATTCATCGTAAGTGTAAATATCATCACACCACCTCCAAAGCCACCTTAACAAGCTGCGCAAATTTATCCTTCACCATGTTCGCCACTCTTATAACATCTTCATGCTTGAGTGGTTCCTCCAATATTCCCGCTGCCATGTTGGTTATACAGGAAAAACCTAAAACCTTCAATCCCGCATGAGCCGCAGCTATAACTTCGGGAACGGTAGACATCCCAACCATATCAGCTCCCAGTTTTCTAAAAGCTCTTATCTCAGCCGGGGTTTCATAACTTGGTCCAAGGCTCCAGATGTAAACTCCTTCATCTATCTCCTTTCCTTCTTCCCTTAACTTCTCTTTAACTTTCTTCATCCACTCCCTATCAAATGGTCTTGACATATCAGGAAACCTTACACCAAGCCTGTCATCATTTTGACCTCTAAGTGGGCTCTTAAGTGAGATATTTATCACATCTTTTATCAAAACTATATCCCCTGGCTTGTAATCCATATTTATTCCACCAGATGAATTTGTAAGGATCAATCTTTTCACACCAAGTTCCTTGAAAACATAAATTGGAAATATCACCTTCCATGCCTCATGTCCCTCATAAAAATGAAACCTTCCTTTCATCATAATTACCCGTTTTTCCCATAGGTCACCTATAACGAGTTTTCCTTCATGACCAGGAACTGTAGAGACAGGAAAATTGGGAATATCCTTGTAATCAATGACACAGGTATTTTCTGCCTTATCTGCCAAAAAACCTAAACCTGAACCAAGCACAACCGCTACATCGGGTATATTTTCACAGACAGACTTAATGTAATCGGCAGCTTCTCTCACCCTTTCGTAATTAACCATAACTAATCACCTCTCGCTCTATCCTTGTCTTTTTTACATAAACAAATAAGGCTGCACTGAGCAGCCAAAACTTTTCTTCTCAGATTAATTTAACTGTTATAACACTTTTAATATCCATACACCTTCTTCTTTTGACAGATCAACAACCTTACCATCGATATCAATAATAGGCTTCAGGAGTTTTTCACTTCTTCCGACAACGATTCCAACTCTGCCATCGCTTAATTGGACTTTCGTACCCGTTGGATAAATACCGACCATCCCGACAAAGGTAGAAACTATATCGGGATCAAAATACCTCTTTGAATTGGAAACGATCCACCTCATGGCGTAGTACGGTGGCATATGATTATCCAGATCCTCTGAAGTTAATGTGTCGTAAGCATCAGCAATAGCAATTATTCTAGCTATAGCCGGTATCCTTTTTCCCTTAAGTCCCATTGGAAATCCCTTTCCATCCCACCTTTCATGATGGAAAAGAACTGCATCTGTAACCTCTATCGGCATCCCGGAATCCCTAAGGTACTTTGCACCAACCGCAGGATGATTGGCAATTTCGCTGTCTAATTTTTCTATATCAGACTTTACATTCGCGTTTATTAAAGCAAGACCTATATCGTGGAGCATTCCCGCCTCTGTTATTCTAGTAGCCTCGTGTATCGGCATTCCCATTTCAACTGCAATCATTCCAGCTATTATACCTGTGTTAATCAAATGTTTATACAAAAAACCCTGTGCATGCTTTCTAATCAGATTCAAAACATTCCTTTGCTTCGCAAAAACTTCTGCAACAACCTTATTTGCAACATTTCTAACCTTATCTTTATCGAGTGTGTCGGTTTCAAAGAGCTTACTCACAACCTCTGTCATAGTTTCGATTGACTCATTGTAAAGTCTTTCACTTATCGTCGGTGGCGCAGAAGGAAGGGCGAAATCTTCCTTTTTAACAATTGTCTTTTCTCTAGATATCACCTCTTCCTCTTCAGGTCCTTCCTTGTATATGGGAACCCTTTTGACGTTCCTTTTTTTAAGGAGGTTTATCGTATCCTCAGTTAGAGTGTCCCCTTTTCTTGCTATAAGAGTGAAGCTAACTCCATCGAATACGTCATCTGCTAAAACTTCACCAGGCTTCACATCGTTTATGTTTTTCCATATGGTAGCCACAACATACACCCCCGCTTTTTATTTTACACTTTATTATTCTATTCATCTAAGTATCAATCCGCAACTTTTTGATATTGATATTCATTTCTCAATTTTAAACCATATGTCTACTGCTTACACTATAGCATATTTTATGAGCAGTGTTAAAATAGTTGAGGTTGATAGATTAATTTGGAGGAGGTGAAACTTACATGCCCGCTAAATACTTGGAGATCAGATGGCATGGTAGAGCAGGACAAGGAGCAAAAAGTGCTTCTCAGATGTTAGCTGAAAGTGCTCTTGAACAGGGTAAGTTTGTGCAAGCTTTCCCAGAGTACGGTGCAGAGAGAACCGGTGCACCAATGAAAGCTTTCACAAGGATCGGTGATACACCTATCCTGGTTAGAGCCGTTATCGAGAAACCCGATATCGTAATAGTCATTGACGATACACTATTATCTCCAGATATAGTCAGTGGACTTGATGAGAAAGAAGGAGTTCTCCTTGTAAACAGCGTTAGATCCTTTGATTGGATAAGAAACAAAACAGGTTTTAAAGGAAAGATATGTAAAGTTCCAGCTACTGATATAGCTCTTGAGGAAATTAAAAGAGGTGTACCAAATACCGTCATGCTTGGAGCGTTAGTCAAGATTACAGGAGTAGTTCCACTTGAGGCTATAGAAAGTAGAATCGAGAAAATGTTCCTCTCCAAATTTGGTGAAGAAGTAGTTAATGCAAACAAAAGAGCTTTAAAAAGAGGATTTGAAGAAGTTCAGTGCGAGGAGGTGTAAAGATGGCTCTTAAAGGCTGGAAAGAGATTCCAATAGGCGGCGTTATAGATGAACCAGGAAAATCAAGAGAATACCATACAGGAACATGGAGAGTATTGAGACCTATAGTTGATCTTGATAAATGTACACATTGTATGCTTTGTTGGCTCTACTGCCCCGATATGGCAATAGAGATAACCGTGAACGAGAAGAACAGGCCACAAATGGTTGGATTCATGTACGATTATTGTAAAGGTTGTGGACTTTGTGCGGATGTCTGTCCAGTTAACGCTATAGAAATGAAACCAGAAACCGAATTTTTAGAAGAATGAGGAGGTGAAATAGATATGATGAATATAGATCTTAAGAAATCAAAAGCTGTTACTGGTGCGGAAGCCGTAGCAAACGCTATGAGACAAATAGAACCCCATGTAGTAGCAGCTTACCCCATCACACCACAAACACCTATCGTTGAGTACTTTGCGAAATTCGTAGCTGATGGAGTTGTAAGAACAGAGATGATTCCCGTAGAATCTGAGCATAGCGCCATGAGCGCTGTTGTCGGTGCAGCCGCAGCAGGAGCAAGAGCGATGACTGCAACCAGTGCAAACGGACTTGCTCTCATGCACGAAATAGTTTATATTGCGGCATCATCAAGACTTCCAATAGTCATGCCGGTTGTTAACAGAGCACTTTCCGGACCAATTAATATTCATTGTGATCATTCGGACGCGATGGCAGAAAGGGATTCTGGATGGATTCAGCTCTTTGCAGAAACAAACCAGGAAGCTTATGATCTTACAATTCTTGCCATAAGACTGGCTGAACATGAAGATGTAAGGCTCCCTGTAATGGTAAACCTTGACGGATTCATCCTCTCTCATGGTGTAGAACCAGTTGAGTTTCTACCCGATGAAGTTGTAAAAGAGTTTGTTGGAAAACCAAAGAGGGTTTATCCGCTTCTTGATACGGAAAATCCTGTTACCTATGGTCCTCTCGATCTTTACGATTATTACTTCGAGCATAAAAGACAACAGGTGGAAGCTATGGAACACGCTAAAAAGTTATTCCCAAAGGTAGCAGAAGAGTTTGAAAAAATAAGCGGAAGAAAGTACGACTTTGTTGAACCATACAAACTTGATGATGCAGAATACGTTATGGTAGCACTTGGTTCGACAAATTCAACGATTAAATATGTTGTTGACTGGATGAGAGAAGAAGGGTTTAAAGTAGGAGCCCTTAAGATTTGGATGTTCAGGCCATTCCCAAAGGAAAAGATTCAATACTACCTCAACGGAAGAAAAGCAGTTGTAGTCCTTGATAGATCTGCTTCTTTTGGCGCAGAAGCTCCGCTTTATGAAGCTATTAAATCTGCACTGTATGAAGCTACTATCAGACCAAGAATCGGTTCTTACGTATATGGACTTGGTGGAAGGGACATTGTTCCTGAACACATCAGAAAAGCCTTTATGGATGCTATTGAAGGTAATCTCCTTGTTGATGAACAAAGATATCTGGGACTTAGAGAGTGAAAGGAGGGAGAAATATGCCAGTTAATTACATAGATATGGCAAGAACTTTTAAGAGCAACGCTGAGCAAGTAGGAATCGTACAGGGACATAGGCTCTGTCCAGGATGTGGAGCTCCAATTATCGCCAAATTTACTCTTATGACGGCAAAAAAACTCGGATTTGAACCAGTTGTTGGCCTTGCTACGGGATGCCTTGAAGTTTCTACGACCATTTACCCATATACAGCTTGGACGGTTCCATACATCCATAACGCCTTTGAGAACGTTGCTGCAACGATGAGTGGAGTAGAAACAGCAGCCAAATCTTTAAAGAAATTTGGAGAAATACCAGAAGACAGGAAATTCGCCTTTATAGCCTTTGCAGGAGACGGTGGAACTTATGATATAGGTCTTCAGTCTTTGTCTGGTATGGTCGAAAGAGGACATAAAGTACTTTACGTTCTTTACGATAACGAAGGTTACATGAACACCGGAAACCAAAGGTCTGGAGGAACTCCAACCGGTTCCAACACTACAACTGCTCCTGTTGGAAAGGTAATCCCTGGAAAAGTCCAGATAAAGAAAAGCATAGTAGATATAATAGGAGCTCATGAAGGAGTCTACGCAGCTACAGCATCTATAAGCGATCCTGCAGACTTTTTTGCAAAGGTAGAAAAAGCGCTTAACTTCGATGGTCCATCTTTCATTGCTGCTTTGTCTCCGTGTACAAGATTTTGGAGAATACCTGATAGTGCCACCAACTCTGTTTCTAAGCTCGCAGTAGAAACAAAATACTGGCCACTTTACGAGATAGATAGAGGAGTTTACAGAGTTACCAGAAAACCCAGGCAATTTAAACCACTTATAGAGTTCTTAAAGGCACAAGGAAGGTTCAAGCCACTACTTTCAAGACCAGATGCCGATGAAATAGTTAACAAGCTCCAAGAATATGTTGATAAAAGATGGGAGAGACTTCTCGCACTCGAGGAAGCAACCAAAGACAAGTATCTTAGGTAAGAAATATTCCACAAACTATTTACCCCTGCCACCGGCAGGGGTTTTTATGTTATATGAAGTTTAAAATGCGGTATACTTTAAGTGTCGAATCAAAGAACAGGAGGGAACCTATTTGAAAATGCGTAGTATTTTTGTGCTTTTGTCTTTTCTTATAACAATTGTTACATTCGGATTCAACGTAAGATATTGGTTTGAATCTTCATATCTAAATCTTGAAATCACTCCAACAGCATCGTATCTGGTGGAGACAGACGGAAGTTCTGTTAAATGTACGAATCAAGCAATTATAAAATGGAAACGAGGTAAAGTGGACTGGGTCTCCATCAAAGATCTTGAAACACAAGAAGTGAAAAAAATATTGGTTGTTGGAGTCCATGATTTTCCTCCAAAAATATCTATAAACTTCCCTGAGAAGGTAGGACTTGGGAAATACACTATAGATGTGTCTCTCTCAGATGATTGGGATTCTACAAACGCAATAGAGATAGAAATGGAACTGGATGGTAAAAAGATTTCGGATCCTGTGGTCAACACATTCTTTCTGTACTCTGGAAGTCATATAGTAAAAGTGAAAGCTGTTGACTCTTTTGGAAATGTTTCAGAAAAAGAAAAAAAATTCGAAGTTTACATCGGTTTTCCACCCATACCAAAAATGGTCTATAAAGAACCCGATTCCGTTATATTTCCTGGCAAACCCGACCTGCATTTCTTATATCCGCTGGGAATTGGCAGAGTAAATGAGGTTGGAATGGTTTCGAGAGATACTGCAAAAATTGCTAGAAGTATCGACGAATTTGGCAACATGGGAGAAGTGTTTGTAATACCACCTGTTCCAAGAAACATTACTCCAGTATCAAAAAAGCTAGTTCTTACTTCTATAAACAACAACTTACTCTTACTCTCCGGTGGTTCCCCTTTTCCAATAATCGGAAAGGTTATTCTCCCCGAAGACAGGCTCTTAGCAATCGGTGAAAAGACTCAAATCAATATGGCAACAGGCCAATTGATCGTCAAAGGTATTCTTATGAATATCTCTCCGAAATTCACAATAAATGGAGGAGGAATAAAGGTATCCGATGGTGGTCAACTTTACTTGAACGAAGGAATATTGAATTCCACCGTTGAAGCGAACAAAGCTGATGTGATATTCCTGAAAAACATCGATGGTGCAAAGCAGCTGAATGTGGTAAATAGCAAATACGTAATTTTAGAAAATATGGATCTAGATTCCTTTAAATGCAACAAATGCAAAGGCATCTACATAAAAAGTTCTACCATAGGTAAGATCCATATATCCAACTCAAACGAGGTTATATTGCAGGACTCAACTGCAGATTCTCTGTCGATTGAGGAATTTACGAAAGGCATGCTCATAAACTCGGATGCTACTTCTTTAACTTTAAATACTCTTTCCAAATTGTTCGTATATAGGTCAAAGATAGA
>JAMOOR010000076.1 GCA_027065235.1 Thermotogaceae bacterium
CCTTGCAACTTTTGCTTCTTTATCGACAGTCTCAAGAATCGGGTTGGAAATGACTTTGTCAAAAACAACACTCTCTATTCCAGCATAAGAAAAAAGTTGAATTACTCTATCTAATATGCCAGAAGCTTTGGTACTTCTTCTTCCTGTAACTATCAATGCTTTTTTGCCAAGACCTTTAACAAACTTTGGAAGTTCATTAACTTTACCAACCCCCAAAGATGATTTTGATAGGAAGGTAGGAAAAAATTTCGAACATGACATCGTCCCCTTCATGTTTATAATACTATCAAATACATAAAAGGAGAAATTAAAATGAAAATAACTGTGGTAAAACGGAAAGTAAGAAATGCTCGAGTGGAGGTCATAGGAGAAGATGTAAAAGTCATAATTCCAATTTGGGCAAATGAGAAAGTCATATTGAGAAAGGTAATGCCCTGGATAGAAAGAGCTGTTAAGCGGCAGAAAGAAATGAGGAAAAAGGCAGAGAATTTAGTTTTGAAAGACATTTCAATGGAAGAATTTAAAGAATATGTTCAAAAGAAAGTGGAGGAGTATTCCATAGAACTTGGTGTAAAAGTCACTGAAATAGCTTTCCGAAAGATGAAGAGAAAATGGGGAAGTTGTTCGTCAAAAGGCAAAATAACCATAAACAAACTGTGTAGGTATCTTCCAGAAGAGATATTAGATTATATAATTTTTCATGAAGTTCTCCATAGAAGATACATGAATCATGGGAATAACTTCAAAGAGGTTATAAGAAACAAGTTTACTGATTGGAGAGAATATGAGGAAAAGCTGAAGCTGTATTCCATAAAAATAATCAATCTTATATATGGGGATATATAAAAGGCTTTCAGGGATTAAATAATTTTAACACTTGACAAAGTTTCTTTTGAAAGATATTATTGCACAAAAGTTTATACAGGGACCCGGCGGAGGCGCTCCCGAGATGAGTACCCTATCTCATCAAGAGGGAATTGGGGATAGGGGAAAGGCGAGGGAGCCGAAGGGTGGAAGGGATCCCTCTACCTTCCATACCTGGGGGCACAGGGAATACCTGTGTCACTGTCACGGAAAGAGTAGCCCTTTCCGTGGAGAGCCGTCCGGGGCTGGTTGCGGATAATCAGCTCGGGGCGCTTTCTACGGAGGCGCCCCGAAATTTTTTTATAAGGAGGGATTGGGTATGAGAAGGTTCGTGGTTTTCACACTGGTTTTGGTCATTTCTCTTTTTGCATTCGCTGATCTTATTGACGAGATCAGAGCTAGGGGAGTATTGAGGGTGGGGCAAGACGCAGGTTACATGCCTCTCTATGGGACCGATGAGAAAGGAAATAGAATAGGATTCGAAGTTGATCTCGCCAAAAAAATGGCAGAAATTCTTGGAGTTAAATTGGAATTTGTAGTAGTTAATTGGGATGGAATCATTCCCGCTCTTATATCCGGAAAATTTGACATAATATTCTCTGGAATGACAATAACCCCGGAAAGGGCTTTAAAGGTAGATTTCACTGATCCGTATCTCACCGTTGGACAGACAGTTCTCTACAACACGAAAAAATTCTCATCTTCACCAATGTACAGCGAGTTAAAGAATGTAAAGGGCCTTAAAATTGCTGTCCAGCTTGGCACAACTGGTGATGAAGCTGCAAGAAGACTTTTCCCTAACGCTAAGATATTTGCTTTTGACACTATGGACGAAGCTGCCTATCAAGTTGCAAGTGGAAGAGCTGATATCATGGTTGTTGATTCAATCTTCGCTCAGTTTATGGCTAAGAAATACAATGTTCTTGCAGTAAGTGAGGAACTTTTAACAAAAGAAAATCTTGGAATAGCCATCAAAAGAGGAAACCTCGAATTTCTCCATTGGTTGAACACATTCATAAGATGGGCAAAAACAACAGGATTAGTAGATAAGCTCAAGGATAAATGGGGAATTTCTGCCGAATAAGACGGGGTGATCAAAATGAGAGCCCTTGAAATGAGAGGAGAGAACATCTCTTTGAGTAGAAAGCAGTTTAAGATGAATCAAAATGTCAAAAGAATTGTCAGGAAAATTTTCACAGCGGCGGGGATAGTCCTCCTCGCTGCAATATTTTATCTCGCGATAGCAAAGGTTTATCCGTTCAATTGGGGGGTTGTAGCAAGATACAAGTCTATGTTTTTAAAGGGTCTTCTTATAACATTCCAGGTGAGCGCTGTTTCTATACTCATATCCTTTGGTCTTGGGCTTATATTCTCCATAATGAAAACTTCAAAGATTGAATTTTTCAAAGATATCGCTTCTATCTATGTGTGGATATTCAGAAACACCCCTCTGCTCGTTGTTATACTTTTAACATACTACGGCGTTGGAACCATATTCAATCTGAATAGATTTTGGGCAGCTGTCTTAGCACTCTCTTTGTTCGAAGGTGCATATATGACGGAAATAATAAGATCAGGTATTGAAGCCGTCGACCCCGGAGAAATTGAAGCAGCCCACTCCTTAGGAATGACTAATTCTCAAATATTTTTATCCATAGTATTTCCACAAGCAATTAGAATCTCTCTTCCTCCACTCATCGGGCAAATGATAAGTCTTGTAAAGGATAGTTCTCTCGCCTCCGTCATTGCTCTTGGAGAATTAACGATGATGGGAAGGCAAGTAGGTACAAGCTCATTTGCAACCTTCGAAAGTTACATCGTAGTTGCCTTTATATACATCATGCTTACATCCGTTCTTTCTATTCTTGGAAGATACCTAGAAAGGAGGATGAGCTTAGCATGAGCACAATCGTCTCTTTAAGAAATGTAAGGAAAGAGTTCAAGGGTTTCGAAGCCTTAAAGGGCGTTGATTTAGATGTGGAAAGTGGGGAAATTCTAGTTGTTCTTGGCCCATCAGGTGCAGGAAAATCCACAATGCTAAGAACTATAAATTATTTAGTTAAACCTGATGATGGAGAGGTTTATTTCGAAGGTCAAAGGTTATCAACTGCTACGCTTAAAGAACTTAGAAAGGTTAGGTCTAAGATAGGTTTTGTCTTTCAGCACTTTAATTTATTCAGCCACTTAAACGCTTTGGATAATGTGGCCATTGGCAGAGTAAAAGTGAAGGGTGAAAGTTGGGAAAGTGCAAGAAAGCAGGCTATGAAGTACTTAGAAAAAGTTGGGCTGACTGATAAAGCATATAACTACCCAGCGCAGCTTTCTGGAGGGCAAAAACAAAGGGTTGCAATAGCAAGAGCCCTTGCAATGGAACCTGATGTGCTTCTCTTTGACGAACCCACATCAGCTCTCGATCCTTCTCTCGTCGGAGAGGTTTTGAAAGTTATGAAAAGCTTAGCACTTGAGGGAAGAACTATGATTGTAGTTACCCATGAAATGGGTTTTGCGAAGAGTGTTGCAACAAGGATAGTTTATATGGAAAACGGGCAGGTTGTAGAGGAATCCTCCCCACAACAATTCTTCACATTTCCAGAATCTGATGGTGCAAGGAGGTTCATAAACTCAATTCTGGAGAGAGTTTAAAAGATGATGTAAAATGCCTTTGGGGAGGGTAAGGTTTGAATTTTTTGCTAAGGACTTTCGCACAAAAAGGTTTGTAACGAAGGAAATAAAGGATAAAGTGCTTTATACATTCAATCAATACTGATGAGATCTACAAAACTTCAACTGTCAGTTACAGTGTGCTGAATAGGGAACACTGCAATATTTTGAAATTTTGAAAAGTTACGAAGTAGATAAAACCAAAATGTATTTTTCAAAGCATTCTGAGTCATAGCCTTATATCCTATCTTGCCACAATGTTTATCCAAAAAGTCAACGTAATTGCTGAGAGTATAGTGGATAATGCTATCTCTGAGCTCACAACTTCAGGTTTTTCATTAAGAGCAGAAGCGATAACACTTGCGTTCATAGCGGTAGGCATGGCTGATTCTATTACAAAAACTGAATAGAACAACCCTCTCATTCCTATTAATTTTGCAGCAAAGAGAGCTATAGTTGGAATGATGAGAATTTTATGTAAGGAAGCAAATAATATCGTGTATAGATTTTTCCTTTCAAATTGTATTTTAGAAATCATCACACCAAGAAAGACGGTTATGACAGGAATTGCTGCATCGTTCAACATTTTAATGGTCTTATAAATTGGGGTAGGAAAATTTGTCCATACGATGCCTGAATAACCCAAAATAAGTCCCAATGTAACAGCATATACAAACGGTAATTTAATCAGATTCTTTACACTATTTTTTATACTTCTAGTCATAAGAGCAATTCCGAAGGTATTTACAATTATCATGGCCACCACAGAATAGATAACGCCATAGCTAATAGCCTCTTCACCGATGGCAAGCCCCAAAACGGGATATCCTAAATAGCCTGTATTTCCAAATATAGATGTGAGAAAATACACATTTGACATCTCGTGCTTCCTCAAGAAAACCTTAAAAACCACTATATTGTAAGTAAACATAACAAAAAAAGCTGTAGCATATAGCATGATATCCTTAGCCTTTGGGGGATGAGAATTGACAAAAGAAAAAGTTAAAACATTTGCAAAAAGCCACAAAGTGACTTTTGAAAATACCACAACATCACCTTTATATAATTTTCCTATGACATATCCAAGAAATATCAACAGCATCAAGGGTAAGATTGCTTGGTTAAAAACCTCCACAAAATCGCCTCCTCTGCTGGTAAAATACCAATAGATTTTAACAGATATTATGATAAAATCATCCGGGAGGTGATATGAAAATGAAGATAGCAGTTCCTTCAAATGGAGAAACACTTGATTCCATGGTAGCAGATAGGTTTGCAAGAGCAGAGTATTTTATTATCTATGACGATACAACAGGAGAGTATTCTGCAATTCCCAACGGGGGCGTTGGAGCTCACGGTGCAGGACCAAGGGTTGTTCAAATGCTTGCTAGAGAAGGCGCCGATGTTTTAATCGTTCCAGGAATGGGACAAAACGCCTTTGGAGCCACTTTAGCAGCAGGTATAAGACCGTTCTTAGCAAGACCTGGAACGGTGAGGCAGAACATAGAGTGGTTCAAGCAAGGAGCTCTCGAGGAACTTACATCCCCGACTAGAATGTAAAAACTGTTTTGAGGAGAGTGGTCGGTATGAAGAAATTTGGCATTTTTATGTTTGTAACTCTGTTAGTTATCACATCTTTTGCAGCATTCAAAGATGTTCCAAAAGGGCACTGGGCTTATGATGCAGTTACAGAATTAACCAAAATAGGAGTTCTAACAGGCTATCCAGACGGTACCTTTAAAGGTGGTTCTAGTGTAAACAGATATCAACTGGCCGTAGCATTATATAGAACAATAGAGTATATAAAGCAGATATACAAAACCCCTTCTGGCGGTACCTCAACTGCTTCCGCAGCTTCATCGGGTGACAAGTACGACGTATTATTAAGAAGAGTGGCAAAGAATGAAATAAACATCGCAAATCTGGAGAAGATCGTATCCGATCTGAGAAGAAAACTAGAGGATTTAACCTACTCGCAAACTTCAAAACCATCCAGTTCAGAATCCGACCAGAGTGAGCTTGCATTCCAACTTGCGGAAAATTCTGCTAGGTTGGCGAAGCAAAACTCCGGAAAGATTAGAGCAATCGAATCAACCATTGAAGCTCTTGAAAACCAATTTAACACCAACTCTAATGAAATAAAATCGCTTAAGCTTGCATTAACTAACCTCGAAAAGACTGTAAAGGACCTTGAAGCTTTGAAAAACCTCGATGTAACCGTAAGTACAAACAGAAACGAGATAGATAGCTTGAAGATGAAGCTACAAAATCTTGACAAGCTTTCTAAACAGATAGATACACTATCAAATACTGTAATAGCCTTGAAAAGCGAATTACTTGATCTATCAAGCTTGAAAGACAATGTTAATGCATTAACTGATAAGTATGGGGAACTTTCAAATAAGTATGTAAAATTGAACGAAAAAGTCTCAAGTATAGAATCAAAGCTTTCAGAATTTGATGGGATCAACAGCACAGTTTCAGATTTGAAAGCTTCCATAGCCAGTTCAAATAAAAGGTTCGAGGATATAGACAATAGACTCTCAAATATAGAAAAGGAATTTAAAACAAACAAGAACACATTATCGAATATAAATGCAAGAGTTTCCCTCTTGGAAGGAAAAATAGCCAAAATTGAAAAAAGCGGTTCTGGAGCTTCAACATGGCTCTCTGTTTTTGCACTGTTGCTCTCATTGGGCGCCATTGCAGCTGTTTTTCTAATTAAGCAGTAATTAGGTATTTAGGGAAGAGGGATTATATGGAAAGGTTTGCTAAAGCAGTTGAAAACATATTGAAGAGATTTGAGGAAAAAGGACTTGAAGTAGTCGATATATATGATATATGGATCGAGTCGTCAATACCCATTGATCTAATAGAAGAAGTTATAGAGAAGGACATGGTACATGTTCCCCCTAGCATAAAAGAAGTTAAAGTGAGGGGTAAAAACTTCTGGAGGAGGCGAAATTAATGAATAAGTGGGCGAAAATCATCGCCCTGTTTTTTTTAACAATTTTCACCCTAACATTTCCGGCAAAATTTAAAGATGTTCCTCTGAATCATTGGGCTTATGATGCGGTTATGTATGTATCTAACCTTGGCATAATATCGGGCTATCCTGATGGCACATTTAGAGGGATGGATTATGTAAGCAGGTATCAACTAGCTGTCGCTATATACAGAACAATAGAGTACATAAGAAAAAACGTCTCAGGTTCTTCAACCGTTGTAACTTCAAAACCAGAAGTTTCTCCTGCAGAAATAGCAAAACTGAGACAGGATATAGAAGAGCAACTCAAAAAACTTAACACGGACTTCGAGCAACATAAATCATATATAGAAGGAAAAATAGACAACGTAACCCAGAAACTAATACAGCTTAGTGTTGATCTGGCAAATTCAGCTAACAAATATACAGAGCTTAAGGGAGGATTAACAAATATAGAACTAAAATTACTTACTCAAGAGGCAACTATAGAAAATCTTTATAAATTATTAGCAAATGATAAAAAAAACATAGAAGAAATTAACACCAACATTGAAAAACTGGAAGAATATATACGGTCTGTTGACAACAACCTTAATGATCTAAAATCGAGTATAGTTGAAAGCAACTTTGAGCTCTCCTCAAAGATAAAGATACTTGAAAATGATATAAAAAATCTTGTTTCCGCTCAAAATAAGTTATCTGAAAAGTTAGAAGCTCTATATACAACAGTTTCTACAAACACGGATAACATAGCCAAAACCCGCTCCATAACCCTTAAGAATGAAAAAGACATTTCAAAATTAGAAAAAGAAATATCTGGAATAAAAAGCCAAATCGAAAATTTAGATGGAAAATTAACAGAAAAAATCTTATCTACAAACGAAAAAATCTCCAACATAGAAGGAAACATAACGATCCTTGAAAAGAATTTACGAGATTTGTCAAAGAAAACAGAATACCTTGCCAGCCAAGAAGAGATAGTAAAACTCAAAAATGAAATAGAAAAGCAGAAATCCCAAATTAACACTCAAAAATGGTTGAATATTCTATCGCTTCTGGGACTATTGGGACTGGGTATTTATGTGTTTCTTGCCGGAGGTGTGAAATGAATGAATTTTTCAAAATTGCTTGTAACAATAATAATTATTGTAGCTTTAAATTCCGCATTATACGCAGGATACTTTAAAGATGTCCCGACAAACCATTGGGCTTATAAACCCGCTGTTGCATTAAGCAAACTCGGGATATTAAAAGGATATCCTGACGGAACATTTAGAGGGGAACAGCAAGTTACAAGATATCAGCTGGCCGTTGCCCTTTACAACATGGTTCTATATGTACAAGAATATGTCACTGATAAAACCAAAAACCTCGTAAGTGTAAATTCAATTTACTCATTGAGAACCGAGATTTCTAAAATAGCTGATATGGCATCAAAAGCCTATAAATGGTCATCAGAAAATGTGAAACTTATTCAGGAACTTCAAAAATCCTTAAACGCATCTAAAGTACACTCCGGAGGAAGCTCTTCACAAGATATAAACGAAATCCTGAATGAGATAATATCCCTTAAAACCGAATTCGATGATAAGTTGCAACGATTTGATGTAAAATACGGAAACAAAATTAGTGATCTTCAAAGCAAAGTAGATGAACTTGAAAGCAAAGTAGATGGTATATCAAATTTAGCTATCAACAATCGTGGTAAAGATGGAGAAAAATGTCCGGATTATTCTAGAGAAATAAACTCACTAAAAATAAAATATAGAAATCTTGAAGCAAAGCTTGCCAATCTAGACAAAAAAATAAGTGAAAAGGATAACAGCTCTTTAACTCTTGATATTTATTCAATTCGAAAGAGTATTGTGGAACTAAATGAAAAATATTTATCATTGGAAAATAACATTAAAAACCTTTCTGATAAAATAGAAAAAATAACGAAATCCCACAAAGAAACCCAAAATCAGCCTACATATGAAAAACCTGAGATAGAATCCATGAAGAAAGATCTGGAAAATTTGGAGGGAGATGTATCCACACTAAAGCAAAACGTAAAAGGTATACTTTCTTCCATAAAAGTTATAGAAGGTGATTTAAACTCTTATAAGATACAATATTCTGAAAAAACTGAAGATCTGGAAAACGAAGTAGAAAACATCAAATTGCAACTAGACACTATAGAAGTTAAGATCCAAAACCTTGAAGAAAAAATTCAAAGTATCAAACCTAGTAGTTCCAATACTCTTGCTATTTATTCTTACGTATTCTCAATTGTTCTATTTGCGGCGGGAGTAGCCCTTATATTCTATGTCAGATGAGTTCGCATTCTAATATGATGAAAAGTTGAAGGAAAAATTGTCCTATAGTAAAATACCATCGCAGGATGCCGAGGTGGCGGAATTGGCAGACGCGCTTGACTCAGGATCAAGTGGGGTTTTCCCGTGCGGGTTCGAGTCCCGCCCTCGGCACCAAAGCCGGCAAAAAGCCGGCGATATTTTTTATAAATAATCTTTCAAGGAGGCTTCGAATGGAGCTTTTTGAGGTAAAGATATTGGAGCTACCTAAAGAAGAGATCCTCCATACAATCGTTACAAGGATTGAAAATGAAGAGAAGACTTTCCTCGTTACCGCAAATGCACTTATCATGCTTCGAGCTGCAAAAGATGATGCTTATAAAAGCGTTATTAAAAGTGCTGATTACGTTGTTCCTGACGGATTTGGAATCCATCTCGTTGGAAAGATTAAGCTTAGAAGAGATATTCCCAGATATCCAGGTATAGACATGGTAAAAGATCTTATAGAAATCGGAAAAAACAGAAACTGGAAATTTTATTTCTTGGGGGCAGAGGAGAAAGTAGTCAATAAAATGTATGAAATATACAAAGATATGATAAATGTAGTAGGGTACCACCATGGTTATTTTACAGGAGATGGACCTGTTGAAGAAATTCGTTCTCTAAAACCTGATATTATATTTGTAGCGATGGGTGCTCCAAAACAAGAGTTCTGGATTTGGAGAAATATAAATAAGTTTGAAAAAGGATTGTTTATGGGTGTGGGTGGAAGCTTTGATGTCCTATCTGGAATGAAAAAAAGAGCTCCTGAATGGATGGTAAATATGGGGCTCGAATGGGCTTATAGATTCATTCAATCGCCTTCAAAAAGGTGGAAAGTACCTTTTCAAATTACAGAATTTCTGTTTAGAGCACTTTTTTACAAAGGAGAAAACAAGCGATGAAAAAGGATAAGGTATACGTAATAGGTCATAAAAAACCTGATACAGACAGCATAGCATCAGCAATAGCTTATTCCCATCTGAAAAATGAAATAGATCCATCAAAAGACTACGTACCTTCTATGCTGGATGATATAAATCCAGAAACTGTTTTTGTATTATCATTCTTTGGTGTTGAAAAACCCCAAAGAATTTTTCATGTATATCCCACAGTTGAAGATTCCATGACAAAGAGAGTTTTAACAGCAAACATCAAAAGTACGGTTTATGAAGTGGGAAATTTAATAATAGATTCAGGAATAAGAACTATACCACTTACAGATGAGAAAGGATTTTTTCATGGACTTGTAACTGAAAGAAGAATTGCACGACATTTTTTGAGAGAGTTCAATAATATATCATTCGATGAATATCCAATTAGAATAGAAAATCTAATCAAATTAATAAACGCAGAAGTTGTAAATAAAGGCTCTCATAATTACATGCGAGGCCTCCCACTAATTGGAACCATATCGTTGGAAGATTTAAAAGATTGCGACTGTAAAAGCAAGATACTGATAGTGGGAGACAGGGAAGATATTTTAATCGAGGGTATCAAACGCGGGATTAAATATGTCATAGTCACTGATGGGGCTGGTATAAAAGATGAAGTTAAAAAATTGGCAAGAGAAAATAACGTCTTAATTCTAAGAACAGATTTGTCTTCTTTTGAGATCATACGTCTCCTAAGGTTGAGTCTTCCTGGAGAGGTCATAGCAAAGAAAAATCCTCTTGTTGTATCACCATCTGTTTTGCTAAAAGATTTTGCGGAAGATCTAATGGAAAGTAAAGACGGTGTTGCCGTAGTTTTAGATGATAAGGGTCAGGTAGAAGGAATAATAACACGTCATGATCTTATAAACCCCAAAAGAAAAAAGGTGATATTAGTTGATCATTCAGAAAAAGTTCAGGCTGTGGAAGGTATAGAAGAAGCGGAAATAGTTGAAATTATTGATCATCATAGGCTAGGAGGACTTGAGACTGCTCACCCTATTAAGGTTTTAATAAAGCCGGTGGGAGCAACTTCAACGATTATATACGATCAATACATATCTTACGGTATTAAAATCGAAAAAGAAATAGCAGGACTTATGCTTAGTGCTATAATCTCTGATACTTTAATACTTAGATCCCCAACAACAACCAACGAAGACAGAAATGCCGTCGAGAAACTCTCAAAGATAACCGGAGTAGATCCAATGAAATTCGGATTAGAAATGTTCAGGAAAAAACTAGATATTTCTCATATAACCATAAAGGAAATATTGACTATGGACATGAAAGAGTTCAGGACATCAAAAGGCACATTTGCTGTTTCTCAAGTAGAAGCTGTTGAACCTAACGTGATAATTTCTAGAAAAGATGAATATCTAAAAGAGATGAAAAATATATTGCTTGAAAGGAAATATCTATTCTACCTGTTTATGGTAACTGATGTTATGAATGAGTCTTCCTATATAATTGCTGCTGGGGATTTGAGGCCGGTAGAAAAAGCCTTTGGAAAAAATTTTGAAAATGGTATTCTCTACCTTCAAGGTGTCGTTTCGAGAAAAAAGCAAGTTATACCTGTGATTTTAAATGTATTGTGAGGGTGATAGTAATGAGCGAATTTGAGCACTATTATACAAAGGAACCTAAATCTAAGTTAAAGATAAGGGAAGCAACCCTTAAACTAAAAAACGGTCATGAGTATAAATTCAAAACGGTAAGTGGGGTTTATTCATTCAAAAAGATAGATAAAGCAACAAAGATATTTCTCGATAACATGGATGTTCACGGAAAAAGCGTTTTAGACCTCGGATGCGGCTATGGCGTAATTGGGATAACCATCAAAAAAGAACATCCGCATATGGAAGTATTCATGAGCGATATAAACAAAAGAGCTATAGAGTTTGCAAAAATAAACGCAAAGGATAATAACGTGAAAGTTGATATAAGGTGGGGCGATATATTTGAGCCATGGGAAGGGAAAAAATTCGATATGATTGTAATAAACCCCCCTATAGCTGCTGGTAAAAAAGTTTGGATGAAGATGATTGAAGAAGCTCCTAAATACCTTAACGATGGAGGAACATTACAGGTTGTAGCCTTTCATAATAAAGGAGGAAGAAGGATAAAGGATTTCATGAAGAAAGTTTTTGGAAATGTAGAAGACATATGGAAAGAAGGAGGAATCAGAATATACAAATCCGTTTGGAAAAAGTAAGCTATATAGAATCTGGTAAAACCATATTAGACAATGTATCTTTAACCATAGAAGAACATAGAACATACCTCCTGGTTGGAAGAAATGGTTCTGGGAAAAGTACCCTTCTTAAACTTCTTTCAGGTATAATCCAACCCACCAATGGAAAAATTTATTCAAACGGCAACGAAATAGCAGACTCGTGGCAGTTAAGGGAAAAGGTGGGAATAGTCTTCCAAAATCCACTAACGCAAATAATAGGAGCTACTGTTGAAGAAGACATTGCCTTCGGCTTGGAAAATCTTGGAATAGATCCTATGGACATAGAAAAGAGGATAGAGGAAACATTAAGGATAGTTGGAATGGAAGATCTTAGGGATAAAGACCCTATAGAACTTTCTGGGGGACTTCTTCAAAGGTTAGCAATAGCTTCTATAATAACTTTACAACCAGAAATCCTTCTTTTAGATGAACCACTATCAATGCTGGATAAAAAAGCCAAGAGAGACATAGCAAATCTTTTAAAAACATTCCATGGAAAAAAAACTATGGTGATAGCTACACATGAATACAATTATTTTCCATTCGCCGACAAAGTCATTTACATGGAAAAGGGCCAAGCTTATATCGACGATTTCCACAAATTTTTTGAAAATATTTTAAAGGATCTTCCTATACTGAAGTGGATTTAAAAAAGCCCCGTTTTGGGGCTTAAAAATCCTCTATTATTTTATCTAGTGTATATTTTTCCGTACCTCTGTAAATCCTCATAGCATTCTCTACTATATCCTCCCTTTTATCTATTGCTGTAAACTCAACCCTTATATATGCTGCAAGGTCTATCAAGGAAAAAACAAGCGTCCAGAAGAAAAGGAACATTACAAATGTTTTCAAGTTAAGATGAAGCATAAGATCAAAAAGCCCTGTAAGTATCACTCCAACAAGGAGATTATCAACAAAGTTTTTCAAGAAAAACTGAAAAGCATAGCTTTTTAGAATTTTTGACTTATTCTCGTTTCCAAGTGTGTTTATTATTTTTGTGAACTCCTGTTCTTTAACCCCTCTTTCTTTCAACGTGTATATCCTTCTCAGTATTATCGCTTGCCAAAATTTTTCGTCCTTTGTCACCAATTTCCATAGGTATATACCATGCTTTACAATAGGAATCCTTATAAGTCTTTCCATCTCAATCCCCCTTCAGTTATCCGTGCAAGCTGTCCATCCGCAGGAATTACACTGAGCACAACCTTCCTTCATTACAAGCTCTGCTCCACACACAGGACATCTTGGCCGCCCCTCTTCATCTATATAATACCCCTTTGGCGTCAATGTCCAATGAGATTTTACCTCTTCAAGATTTATAAGAAGCTTCTTTTTCTGTCCTTTTGCCTTTAAAAATTCCACAAGCTCCTCTACAACATCCGCCATCACTCTTGTAATTGGCGAGTAGTTGTTCTGCCAATCTTTTACCTTCCTAAGCTGCCTTGTAGTTTCGTAAACATCCACTCCAAGTCTCATAGCAACGCTCATGAGTCGGCCTGCAGTATTGAAAAGTTCGGAATATTCCTTGGTACTCGTTCCAGCCCTAAAGAATACTTCAAAGGGTTCATCATCGTCTGTGTATCCAAGTTCAACATACATCTTTTTCTTTTCTCCATTTATGGTAAATTTAACCTCTTTCTTAAGTGATGGTATTATTGCTGGGCGCTCTTTAGGAACGAGGTGCCTTGTTTTTGTATCCATCGCTATCTTAAGACCACCAAGATCAAAAATCGCAACATCTTTTTTCTTCTCTTCCTTCTTCTTTCTTTTGAGTTTAAGTATAGGTGTTCTTGTAGCTTCAACGTATATTGTAGTTCCTTTTATGTTGAGTAAGAGCGACATCAAATAAAAATCGCTCACAGCCTGTATTGTTCTAATTGCTTTGTTATATTCTTCCCGTGATTTTATCCTTTCCATTATATCTGAAGGCGTAGTTATACCCTCTTCAAGATCGAGAATCATATCTCTGAACTCTTCAGCAGTTGAACGAGATATCGTTGGATCCATACTTATGAAATGAAGAAAAGCTTTCATATGATGTATGTTCGTAAGAAGATCTTTTTCTATGTATTCTTTTACATCAAAACGATATTTAAGGAACTTATCAAGCGCTTTTTTCAAAAATGGTTCATCATAATCCACCAACTTTTCTATATCACCAAGTTCTGTGTCCCTTTGAATATTAAAGGTAGTGGATGTGTTCATATCTATATACAGGTTGGAAAGCATCAATATCGCTATTTTTTCCGGGACTCCTATCTGTGATGTGGTTACAAGAACTTCGTTTTGTTCAATTTCTTCTGGTATATCAAATTTGGCTATTTTATTGATTATATCTGAAATCTCTTTTTCATCTTTTTTCATGTAATACCTTAAGTAATCCTCAAGAGATGAATCATAAACTACAACAGAGTATTCTGATGGCAGATCTGGATTTATTCTTCTCACATAAGCCAGTGAAAACATCGGTTCGACTCCAGAAGAAACTTGGCATATATAAGATATGGAACCTGTCGGTGCTATCGCCATCAATCTTGCGTTTGCTATTTTCTTCCCTTGCGGAAGTTCAACCACAGCATCAGGGTTGTCTGTGTTCCATACATAGTAGGTTTTGCTATCATCGAATTTGTATCCATCTGGATGCCATTTGAACATTTCTTTTAACTCTTTTCCGCTCTTAACAAACCTGTTCTTATCATAATTAGCATGAGGTCCTATAAGATCAGCTATATCCATGCTTGACTGAACAACAGAATGGGAAAATTCTTTCATTATCTTTCTAAATGTTTCAAAAGACTCTTTTGATCCATACTTTTGATTCAACATTACAAAGGTTGAAGCAAGACCCATGTAACCGATCCCTGTGTTTCTATACATTCTCGTCTTTTCTGTTAAAACCTTTAAAGGATACTCATTGGCGGCACCAGCTAAAGTCAAAAACAGATGAAGGGATTTCGTTGCAGCCTTTAGCCCCTCAAAATCAAATTCAATTTTTCCATTGTTCTCGACTAACATGGAATAAAGGTTGACAGAACCAAGAACACATACAGACTTGTCAAAACCGGTAAACTCCGCACAGGGGTTGACAGAAGTTATGGGTTCTATATCAAAAATTGGGTTATCTTTATTTATTGCTGACAGGTTCAAAAGACCAGGTTCTGCATGGAGAGTGGCATTGAAAACCAAATTTGACCATATTTTTCTTGAAGGAATACTCTCGGTTATTGTAGGGTCATGGGGATCAACCGTTTGCCAATCTTTACCTTCAAGAAGGGTGTCTATGAACTTATCATTGACGGCAACACTTATGTTGGCATATTTTATGTTCTGGTAGTTTTTCTCAAAGTCTGTCTTCATATTTATGAAATCAAGGATTTCAGGGTGTTCCGCGTTCATAAGGAACATGTTTGCTCCTCTTTTCGTGTTGGCGTGAAGAGCTATTATATATGTAACCTCATTGAAGAGCCTCATAAACATCAAAGGTCCTGATGATCTTCCCTTTATTGTTGACACCCATGCGTACTTGCTTCTTAGTTTTCCGAAATTGACTCCAAAACCTCCAGCGTGGCGGAAGACTTCAGCCTGATAGTAGAGCATATCAAAAATTGACTTTATATCATCTTCGATTGTACCCATAGCGTAGCATGATCCATAGGCCGGATCTTTCATTTTGGAAATCAACTTGTAATCTTCGTAGGTCATATCCTCATAATCTTTGTAAAGGATTTCAAGAAGCTCTGGATCATCGAGTGCATATCTACCAGCGTTCATCATAAATGGCGATGAAGGAAGCCATATCTTGTGATATATAGCAAATTCGAACATTCTCGCTGTTTCGTTAAGAAGCTGCAATTTCTCATTCTTTGAAGCCTTTTTCATGAAACGAGACAGCTCAAAATTATCTGGCTTTCCTTCATATACTAAGGAAGAAATATTTATAAGACCAGAAGCTATCTTTTTAGCAACTCTTCTTGCAAGAGCTTTGAAGCTTTCCGTGAATATTTTCTCTCCATCTTCAACATCGTAATAACAAACTTCAAATTTCATACCGGAATTTTCATCTTCTTTCCACTCAACCTTCATTGTGTGCTCTTCATAAAGCTCGCTTGGCATCTTTTCAACAACTTCTACGGGCAGCTTAAAATAGTATCTTTCAAGAAGAAGCCTTTTTACATGGGGATGCTTTTCATGGGTAAGACCGTTGTAAATCCTCCTGTACACCAAATTCTTTAGGGTGTCAAATGGGGTTATTATGCTCTGA
>JAMOOR010000077.1 GCA_027065235.1 Thermotogaceae bacterium
TTTTTATACCAGTAACATCTTGCGTGACTTCAAGTGTACCATAATATTCTCCTTCTTCATCGTAGATAGGAAAGTACCTTATATATATTAGCTTACCCTTAAAATTTATCCAAAAATCCGCACTACTCTTTCTTTTTTCCTTAAAAGCTTTCAATATCTCGTTTACAATGTGAACACTCTTTGGCGGATGACAAAGTTGAACGGGCCGGCCAAGAATGTTCCTTGATCTATCGAAGATCCTCTCTCCTCCTGAGAAAAATCTTACTCTATCCTCTTTGTCAATGAAAGTAATATCCACTGGCAATGTCCTAAATATAAGATCTATTTCCTTAGGTATTACAAAACCGTTTTCAAGCTTTATATCATTCTCTCTGATTAGTTTGTAATTGTCAGGTTTTACCCCCTCTTCTTCTATGATCTTTTTCACCTCTTGTGGCATGTTCACCAGTTTTTCCGCACTTATCTTTCCATCAATTTGATGGGGATATACAGGATCCACATCAACATTCCACGAAACTTCGGGAGTATATTTGTAATACCCGTAGTCTTTTTCTTGAAGGTATATAGCTTTCCACTCGGCGTTTCCAAGCAGAACCTTTATCGTGGGATAAAAGATGTTGTTTTCCCTATATACCATATCGACAAGCATCCGTGAAAGTTCCTGTAGATGAGATGAGAATAGGTTTATAAACTTTTCATCGTTTACATTGCATCCCTTCTTTAGAAGCCGTAGTATTCCAGATATTTTGGCTCTTATTTCATCATGTTTTGTCCAAAGCACCGTCGGTACAGCCGTTATTCCCATTCTTTCTATGTAAGGAAAAATAAGCATCTCTTCTCTGTTGTAATGGGTAGGTCCAAGCATGGTAAGATCTTTGACTATTTCAACAAGACCTTCAAAGAGTTCTTCTTTTATCTTGTCTTTTGAGTTCTTAAGTGCCGTAGAATAAAGCGTGAGCTTTTCTGCATCCTTAATAACCTGTTCATTCTCCATAAGGAGTGTATGAAGAGGATGACCTTCCATCACACCAGAAAGATCAACATTTCTCTCAATGTTTCCTCTTAGAAGCTCCACATGAAGATCGCAAAGCTTTGCTATATCTTTAGCTGAAATCCCATCTTTAACAAGCTCCTGCTCTATTATAGGAATTTCTATGGGGGAGATTCTCTTTAAAAAGCTTTCAAACTCCTTCTTTAATACTTCCACATCTTCGCCTTCATGTATTCTGAGAAGTAAATCTTTCATCAATTTCTTTTTCTTTTCCATGTTCTTTAATAATTCGCTCATATTTTTCATTCCTCCTTGCATTTTAATTAGGTTATCCTTATTATAATCCACATATATAAATTTTGCAATACCAAAACATGCAAGTTTTAAGGCATACCTTATATAAATACAAAATTACATGAATGGGATTAAGAAATTTTGAGGACTGTTCAATCTTGAAATGATTCAGATTTTCAGAAAGGATTTTCTTCTGTTTTTAAAGACAACTATCTCACTGTAGCCCGCACTTTTAATAAGTTTCAGAGCTTTTTGGACATCCCTTCCTACATTCTCAAGGTTGTGAGCATCTGAACCGATGGTAACGGGTATATTCATCTTTGACATCTTTTCTATTATCCAGTATTCAGGATGAGGCTCTCCATACATGGCAAAAGATTTCGTGTTAACCTCTACGGTAGCATCTCTTTCTTTAATCACCTTAAGTATGTCTACGATGAGATCTCTCATATGAACAGGAATAGGAGGATTATCAGGAACGAGCCGTCTTATAAAATCAAAATGAGCGAGGACATCAAAATCAGCTCTTTCAACACATTCTTTCATCCTTTGATAATATTCTTCATAACACTTTTCCACAAGATCTTTTGGCGTATCACGTCTGTGAATAGAAAGAGAAACATAATCGAATCCGTCAAAGTCAGGAATTTCTGTGGTGCAGTCCCAGCCCCATTCTATACCTTTTAAAAGTTCTATTTCAGGATCGTAATTTTTCTCTACATCTTCAAAAAATCTGTCAAAATCAAAACCATATAAAAGCTTGCCCTTTCTTGTTTCGTAATGGTCTGTTATTCCTATGTATTTTAAACCTTTCATTTTCGCTACAGTGACTATGTCTTTTATTTTCGATTTTGAATCAATCGAATGCGAAGAATGTATGTGAAGATCAACCATTAAATCGCCTCCAAGAACGCTTTAAAGAGTGGATGAACATTTCCAACCTTGCTCTTGTATTCTGGATGAAATTGAACTCCAACAAAGAAAGGGTGCCCCTCAAGCTCTATAGCTTCTACAAATTCCGACTTTGCTGATATTGTTAATTTATTTCCATCTTCTCCGGGAAATTTGAACATATCTTTAAACTTCTCATAATTTACCTCGTATCTATGACGATGCCTTTCATACCCTTCTGTCTTTCCATATATGTCATAGAGTCTGCTGCCTTTTAATATCTCCATCCACTGCGCTCCAAGTCTCATGGTTCCTCCAAGCTTGAGAACTTTCTTTTGCTCTTCCATCATATCAACAACGGGGTATGGAGTGGCAGAATCAAATTCAGTAGAATTTGCCCCCTCATATCCCATAACATTCCTCGCAAACTCAATCACCATCAGCTGCATCCCAAGGCATATTCCAAGTATTGGGACTTTGTTTTCTCTTGCGTATTTTATAGCTTTTATTTTTCCTTCGATTCCCCTCTTTCCAAAACCCGGGGCGATTATTATTCCATCAAAATCCTTCAAAGTTTCCTTTACCTCTTCATCTGACATATCTTCAAGTTCCGTGGAGTCAACAACCACGGGCTTTTTGTAACCTGCGAGGAATATTGACTCAAGGATGCTTTTGTAGGCGTCATCGGTGCCAAGGTATTTACCAACAAGGGCAATTTTTTTACTTTTAAACACTTTGGGATATCCCCAAGAGAAGTTGTCAATAATTTTCAAATTGAGTTTGTTTGCAATCTTTTCATGGACACTAAGATTGTAGAGTATCTCTGGAATTTCATAGACATTATTTGTATCGTAAAGATTTATGACACTATCAAGGCTCACTCCACCAAAAAGAGCAACTTTTTTAAGAGCAGAGTCATTAACCATCTTTTCACTTCTTATGACTATCATATCTGGTGATAT
>JAMOOR010000078.1 GCA_027065235.1 Thermotogaceae bacterium
ATTGTCAGCAGGAATTATAAAAACCTTCTCAACAAGTTGGGCTAACTTCATGTTAACGCTGAACTACTCTGAAACGACTAAATGGATGTACAATACCTTTCTCCCATACCTTAAGTATGATACACGCATTCGTTTTATTTCTAACTTCCCCGTATCTGCAAGGACTATAGTATCTTTCCCTATAGGATTTAGATATGGCCCTGATTCATCGCTTATAAGTTTTAATATAAAATTCTTCAATAGATACATAAACAGTAGTATGGAATTTATAAAGCTGGAAAAAGGTAAAGCTACTATTCTAACAAAGTACAAAGCCAATATTCCAGATGATCCAATAACATACTACGGCTTTAACATTTCTCTAGAAACCAGCTATGGAATAGCATTGAAAGGTATCCTACTAAATGACTTTTACTATATAGGACTGGTTTATAGGTTAAAATTCTAAATCAAAATAATATAGGCAGGGAAATCCCCGCCTATTATGCACTTTCTTTCATCACCATTATTGGTTCTTTCTTTTTCATGACAACCTCTTCATTTATTATGACCTTTTCCACATTCTTCATAGATGGCACCTTGTACATTATATCAAGCATAACATCTTCAAAAACACTCTTCAAAGCCCTTGCACCGGTTCCCCTTTTCATAGCTTTTCTGGCAATTGCTCTTAAAGCTTCCTCCTCTATTTCAAGTTCTACACCATCAATTTCGAGAAGTTTTTTGTATTGCTTAACGAGTGCGTTCTTTGGTTCTGTGAGGATCCTGATCATGTCGTCTTCGCTAAGATCATCAAGCGTCGTAATAACTGGGAATCTCCCAACAAACTCCGGAATAAGGCCGTATTGTATTAGATCATCTGGAGTTACGTGAGCAAGTATCTCGCCAAGTCTCATAGAATCTTTACTTTTTACCTCCACTCCAAAGCCCATCATGCTACTCTGTATCCTCTGCATTATTATGTCTTCAAGCCCATCAAAAGCGCCACCAGCTATGAAAAGAATATGAGTTGTGTCAACCTTTATAAATTCTTGATATGGATGTTTTCTACCACCCTGCGGAGGAACATTAGCTATGGTACCTTCAACTATCTTCAATAGTGCCTGTTGGACTCCCTCTCCGGAAACATCTCTTGTTATCGAAGGATTGGGGCTCTTTCTCGCAACTTTGTCTATTTCGTCTATGTATATTATCCCGTATTGCGCCCTCTCTATATCAAAATGAGCGGACTCTAAAAGCCTCAACACAACATTCTCAACATCTTCACCTACGTATCCTGCTTCAGTAAGAGGTGTTGCATCGGCGATAGCGAAAGGCACATCAAGTATCTTAGCGAGAGTCCTTGCCATAAGAGTTTTCCCCGTTCCCGTTGGTCCTATGAGAAGAACGTTGCTTTTTTCTATTTCAACGTCAGAGGTATCAACGCCATAGAATACTCTTTTATAATGGTTGTATACAGCGACTGATAAGACCTTTTTTGCTCTTTCCTGTCCAATTACGTATTTATCAAGCTCAGCCTTTATCTGAGCAGGGGTTGGAAGCTTTCTCTCTTTCGTCCTTCTTGTCTGCTTATCTGCCTTCAGCAAGTCGTAGAACAATTCAACACATTCATTACATATATAAGCATTTGGACCTGCTATAAGCCTCTCTACTTCATCAGCGCTTCTCCCACAGAAGCTACAGTACTTCTTAGCCACGACTCTTTACCTCCCTAAAGAATTAACTACTTTCATCTTATTTCTAGGAACAGATTCAATAATAACATCCTTTCTTGAATCATCAAGCTCCACTTTAAATTTGATAGGATACTTTGATATATTTATATATAATTCCACAACTTCCCAAATTGATAATTTCATCTTTTTAATTTCTTCTAAAACAGCGTCATTACCAGAAATTCTGTAAATCAATACTCTACCATCCCATAATTTGAAGAAGATCTTGTACACCTTATCATCCACTACAACGCTTAAGCAATATGACTTACCTATATAGCTTTTCGCTCTTTCCTTAAATTTGATCGATAATGCAAGATAATTGTTCAAACCCACTATTTTCACATAATCGATTAGTTTCTCCCCTTTAATCTTCTTTGCAAAATCCCAATATCCTTCATCTTCCACCCCATTGATATTTAAAGGATTTTCCTGCAATACATTTATGTATATGCTCTTTTCTACCATACTCTCTATGGACGGCAACTTGCTAGGATCCTCTCCAAGCATTACCATGCTCCTTCTGGATATAACATCTAAACATGGGAATATATCCTTTCTAATTACACTTT
Source organism: Thermotogaceae bacterium (assembly GCA_027065235.1). Taxonomy (GTDB): domain Bacteria; phylum Thermotogota; class Thermotogae; order Thermotogales; family Thermotogaceae; genus JAGHBG01. The sequence continues at coordinate 2,288 of JAMOOR010000078.1, forward strand.
CAGAGTTCACAAGATACAAGAACCTTTCATTAAGGATCAAGGAGGTATTTAGTATAAAATCCTCCTTTTCCGAATCTCTCATGAATCTCTCATAAGATTTATAGTAAGAAAGGAGAGTTTTAAAAAGTTCCCACAATTGTTTTCTATCTCCGTTGCTAATCCATGATCTCATATCTCCAACTTCCGAAGATTCTATGAACCTTTCTGATGCTTTATACTCAAGATCTGCTGGCAAAACCATTTTTATGTATTTATCGTTAGAGAGAACTTTCAAGAATGCTTTTTTAAAATCACTCGACTTAAAAAACCACCAATACGCATCAATTACCAATGTAAAAGATTTCTTTTTTCTTTTCTGTAAGTTATGGAGTTGCGAAATCCACTTGGAAAAGTCCTCTTCATCTTTTATCTTCTTTATTTCCTCAGAAAGCGAAACATCAACACCTACTATTCTTACACCCTCCGATATAATAGGTTCCGAAGCAGAAAAATAGCTGGAAAATGTCCAAATTACTCGATTGTCTTTAAGAACTTTTAAAACATCTTCCGACAGGTTTAGAAGAGGTGGATAAAATGTAGAGATGTTTCCAAAAACAGACTTTAAACTTTTTATTGATTTCTCTATATTTAGATCCACCCATTTCTTCCCTGCTTGATTCAAAAGAAGTCCAAGAGGTGCTCCAGAATACGGCATAGCTGCTATAGAAACCCTATCATCGGAATGAAGAGATATCAGCCTACCTATCAAAGACGATGCTATCATTCTATAAATGGATATATAAGACTCTATAGATGAATCAACTGAAAAGGTTTTTTTCAAACTATATGGAAGCCACAAG
>JAMOOR010000079.1 GCA_027065235.1 Thermotogaceae bacterium
ACAATACGAAGGAAGTCATCGAGAGGATTAACGACGTCAAAAGGTTATACGAGGGATCGTGCGATGATGCTTTGAAGATCGCAAAAAAATACAACGTCAGTTATGTCGTGTGTGGGAGATACGAGAAGGAGAGATACAAGTGCAACTTTTCGTGCTTGAAAAAGGTTTTTGATATGCACGGAACGGAGATATACTGTCTAAATACGTCTCAAGGTTAAAGATTAGACATTGTGATAAGCTTCCAACCAGAATCTTTCGGACTTATGATTTCGAGAACATCACCGTTTAGTAGTTTGTATTCTTCTTTCCGTTCCACTATTTCTAAGCTCGTATACCTTAACGAAGTAAACGCCTTAATCTTTAATTATCTTTTTCGTTACTATCTCCGATCCATCAGAGTTTTCCGGTTTGATAGTAAGATTTTTACGCTTTCGGTCATTTTCGTTCATTGGGGATTGTCATGTCAAGAAAACTCGTTATCATGCCTCCAAGCTTTAGAAGGAAAAAGAGTGATAGGATGTTGCCAGCAATCGAAATGTATAACGGTGTTTTGTATCAAGTGCTAAAAGCGAATATGCCTAAAGAGGGGGTTGACGTAGTTATCCTCACAGAAAATCTTGAATTAATTCCCAGTTGGAAAGAAATACCATACAGACCTCCAAAAGGTGAAAAACGGTGGTCTGGCTTTGCACTAAAAGAAGAAGTCTCGGAAGAAATTATTCGCAGAAATCTGCAGTTTTTAAAAGAACTCTTTGAAAAGGGAGAATACGACGAAGTCTTTATTGCATTAGGTAGAGGATGGAGACAAGCAATAAAAGGTATTGATGATCTTGCAAAAGAGAGGGGAATAAAAATTACATATATCTCGGGTAAAGGACTTGGATTTTATGAAGCTTCTTTAAAGAGATGGCTAAATCAATTAAAGGAGGGGAACAAATGTTAGAAAGTGCAGTCAATTCAAAACACCTGACGGCGGATTTTGAGTCACTTGATTTGGATATGTCTTGGGCGTTTGAAGGAGCGGATACTCGATACCTAACTCACGATATTCATAGATATCCTGCAAAGTTTATTCCTCAACTTGCGAGAAGGATTATTTTAGAGCATTCAAAAGAAGGACAAGTCATTATGGATCCCTTTTGCGGCTCTGGAACTGCTCTTCTTGAAGCAAGGCTTGTTGGCAGAAACGCCATTGGCGTAGATCTAAATCCCGTCGCATATTATGTTTCTAAAGTAAAGACAAATCCAATAAACCCTGAGAAACTCAAGGACATGTGGGATGAATTTTCCCAAAAATTGAGTCCCCTATTTGGTTTCGATAAAGTTGAACCATACGAGTTGCCCAAAGAAGCTATGGAAATTTTAAAGGAGTGGATTCCTGAGAGACAATTGTTGGACATGAGAAGGTTGTTTTCGTTAATCATAGATGTCGAAGACGAAGAGTTCAGAAACTTTCTATTGGTTGCGTTTTCAAATATTCAAAAGAATTGCTCTTGGTGGTTAATGAAAAGTGTAAAACCGACCAGAGATTTCAAGAAAAAAGTTCCAGATGTCGTTCCTACATTCATTGCTCAAGTTAAAAAGATGATCGAAAGGAATAATCAGCTGTGGAATTCTTTAAAGGATTCAAAAACATGGGTAAAGGTATTTATGGACGATACTCGTCGGCTATCTTCTTTCATTAAAGAGAGGGTTAATCTAATTTTGTTCTCTCCTCCATACGTAACCTCCTATGAGTATGTCGATGTTCACAAACTCAGCATTATCTGGTTGGAGCAAGTAGGAGATTTAAGACATATCAAACGGAAATTCATTGGAAGTATGTCCTCCAAGCCAAAAAATGTTAAGATCAAAAGCACAACTGCAATAGAGATTATTAAAAAATTAGAGAAAAAAGATAAAAGGCTATCTAAAGCTGTCAGAACGTATTTTGAAGACATGCAAATCAGTTTTAAAGAAATGGACAAAGTTCTTGAGCCAAATGGCGTTGTTGCGATAGTAATTGGAAATACAAAATTAAAAGGTGTTGAAATAAAAAATGCCGAAGTATTTGCAGAGATGTTTATGGATATGGGATACAAATTGGAAAATGTCATCAAACGCCCAATACCAAGCAAGAACATACCCACAGTCAGAGATCCAAAGACTGGAAAGTTCACATCCGTTAAAAATCATCATGTAAAGGTATATCCTCATGAGTTCATTCTGTTTTTAAGGAAGGAGGAATGACATGACGGAGGAGGTTAATATCGAAATAAAAATAAAAGAAATTGAACGAAAATTAGAGGAAGGAGAAATTACTCTCGCCGAAGCTTTAAAGAAATTAAACGCCTTAAAGGGAGAATATATCAAAACTATCCAAAAAGTTAAACGACATATAAAGGATCCTGAACAATCATGGCACTCCTACATCGGAAAGAAGTTTGAAAAAATAATTTTCAATGCTCTGAAGGGATATATTGAAATTCTGAAGAAAAAATATCCTGAGTTTCAAGGGTTGGTCGCACTCACAGATAAAGATATTACCAACAAACGAGAGTATGAGGTTATTTTCAGGAAACTGGCAGTAAAGTATGGAGAATACCTTCTTCTTCCTGATACGGACATAGTAATTGCGGATTATAACTCAAGCAATCCTTGGGAGTCAAAAGTGCTCGCAATTGTTTCGTGCAAAACCAGTTTAAGGGAACGCATCGCACAATCGTGTTACTGGAAACTAAAACTCTTGTCCTCGGATGTAACGAAACATGTAAAGGTTTACTTGGTTACAAGAGACAACGATGAGGACTTTGCTTTAAATTATGATAGAAAACAGCACTATGGGGGTAAAAGTAGAAACAGAATAATCGCAGAATACGAATTAGATGGAATTTACATCGTTAGAGATAAATTTCCTAAGGAATGGGAAAATGAAAAAGTTAAAAGATATGACAAACTATTTCACGATTTACTGGATCTGATTAAAGATGGAGTTAGTAGGTCTTAGGTCTTCTCTAATCATTAAAAATTTACACAAACAAACCGTAGATCTCCCTTCCGCACCTCCAACACTTCCCGTTCCTAACCCAATTGTCCAAAACTCTGTATGAACGGCGTTTTATCAGCAACTCCCCACAATTTGGAC
>JAMOOR010000080.1 GCA_027065235.1 Thermotogaceae bacterium
GAACTTTATGACAATAATTGATGATGTTTCGTTCTTCAAATTTATTTTTTCTGAAGAGGGTCTAGCTTTTAATTTCATGGTTAATAACATTTTAAATAAGGTTGAAAAAGAATCTCAGGTCAGCAAAGAGATTTTTTTGGACACCATTTCTGATGGAGTTCTTGTAGCTTCTAAAGGGGTAGTTGTCAATGCAAATGATATTACCTCTCTTGATATAAACTTCTACATAGACCTCTTGAGAAACATTGGGGCAGATTCTATAGTAGTTTTTAAATGTAAGGAATCAGATAGCTTTTTGAAATTTTTATCATATTTGGTTAATCTTAAGCTGTCAAAAGATGATGGTTACTATGTTATGCAAGATGAATATACTTCTATCTTTGCTAAGGAGTATAAGGGATATATAGTAATAAGTGGAAGTAAAGCTTCGATTGAGAATGCAATTTTATCTATGGATAATAAAGATGAGAGGTTCATTGAAACTAATAAGAATGCAAAAAAGTTCTTTGAAGAAAGCAACGGAGTCGTTCTCGGGTTCTTTAAAGGGAATAGTTTCAAAATATCCATGGGAGTAGATGTGAAGGAAGAGGTGAAAACGGAATGGTTTGAACTTGTCGCTTATGCGACTGAGAATAGATTTGTGGTTGATTTAAAGCAATATGTGAATGGGAATCTCGATAAACCTTTGGAATTCCTTAGTTCCTCTTATTACATGGATACCCTCCCAAAGTATGGAAATTATTACATAGGTGTTTCGGTGATAAGCTCAGCAGAGGCTTTGAACAAGATTATAGAATGGTTTTCTGGCAAGAGCGAGGATATAGACAAGATCTCTGATATAGTTATGCTGCTTCTTAAGAATTCTTCAGGAAAAGCGTATATAATGGGTGATATCTCTTCTGCCAGCGATGTTAGCTACGCAGCCTTGATTAAATTCAATAAGGATAAAGAAAAAGATCTTGAAAAGGTTTTGTTTAAATATGGGGCAAAGAAAAATAAGGAAGGTTGGATAATGAATATAGGCGAGAGGGATCTGTTCTTTTATTACGAAGATTCTTATATGATAATTTCCAACATAAGAAAAGAAAAATATGAAAAGCTCTCGAGGTTGAAGAAGTTAGTTGATTACCCACCATATTCGTATATAAAGAAGAATTTTCCTAAGGAAGATATCTCCAGAGCATTTATCGATATTGGAGATATTTTGTATAAAACTGTGGGAGTAAAACATAGTTCAGTTCTGATGTTTTATCAAACTTACGAAAAAGGACTGTTCATTTATAAGCTGGAGGTAATGTGATATGTTAAAGCTTTTCGATAAGAACGAAAGAATAATTAAAAAGTATAAGAAGAAAGTTGATGAGATAACTGAAAAAGAAAGGGAGTTTAGGAAGCTCCCTTTTAAAGATTTAATAGATATATCGACGTCTTTGAAAGAAAGAGTCCAATCGGGTGAAGATATTAATGAAATTGTTGTTGATGCTTTTGCACTTGCAAGGGATGTGGCAAGAAGAACTCTTGGGATGAGGCCTTTTGATGTTCAGGTTATAGGTGGCCTTGTTCTCCATGACGGAAAGATTGCAGAGATGAAAACGGGTGAAGGGAAGACGTTAGCGGCAACTATGCCAATCTATTTAAATGCACTTACAGGAAAAGGCGTTCATCTTGTAACCGTCAACGATTACCTTGCAAGGAGAGACGCACTTTGGATGGGACCGCTTTATCTTGCTCTTGGCCTTAGAGTGAGTGTTATAAATCAACTTGGAAAAAGCTATGAAGTTGTATGGAAAGATCCTGAAAAGGCATTTGAGGCGATAGAGAGGAATCTATCGGTTTGGCCTGAAAATTTCGATGGAGAAGTTCTCAAAGATGAAGATGCTGATGCAGTGGCGAAAGAAGCCTTTGAGGTAGAGTTAAAGGAGATTTCAAGGAAAGAGGCGTACCTTTGCGATGTGACCTATGGCACGAATAATGAATTTGGTTTTGATTATTTAAGGGACAACCTTGTCTATGACATAGCAGATAAGACTCAAAGAGGCCATTATTATGCGATCGTTGACGAAGTTGATTCTATACTTATAGACGAGGCAAGAACTCCCCTTATAATTTCAGGCCCTTCCAAGGAAAGCCCGACGATTTACAAGTTTTTTGCTCAACTTGCTAAAGCATTTAAAAAGGATGTGGACTTTATAGTTGATGAGAAAGCAAGAACAGTTATTCTAACCGATAAAGGTATAGAAAAAGCTGAAAAACGTTTGAGGATAGATAACCTATACGATCCAGCTCATGTTAAATCACTTTATCATCTTCTGAATGCCCTTAAGGCGTTGCACCTTTTTAAAAAGGATGTAGACTACGTTGTAATGAACAATCAGGTTGTCATAGTGGATGAATTTACAGGAAGGCTTCTTCCTGGAAGAAGGTACAGTGGGGGGCTTCATCAAGCTATAGAGGCGAAAGAAGGAGTCCCTGTCAGAGAGGAGTCGATAACTTACGCCACTATAACCTTTCAAAATTATTTCAGGATGTATGAAAAGCTTGCTGGTATGACAGGAACCGCTAAGACAGAAGAACAAGAGTTTATACAGATATACAATATGGAAGTTGTTGTGGTTCCTACGCATAAACCGATGATAAGGAAAGATCATGATGACCTTATTTATAGGACAGAAAAAGAAAAATTCGATGCAGTTGTAAAGGAAATAGAGGAAAGACATGCAAAAGGACAACCCATACTGGTAGGAACGACTTCCATTGAGAAAAGTGAACTTTTAAGTCAGATGCTTAGAAAGAGAAACATTCCTCACGAGGTTCTGAATGCTAAACATCATGAAAAAGAAGCTCAGATAATAGCCAAAGCTGGCCAGAAAGGTGCAGTTACCATAGCTACAAATATGGCAGGAAGGGGTACGGATATAAAGCTTGGTGAAGGTGTTGCAGAGCTTGGTGGACTCTATGTCATTGGAACGGAACATCATGAATCAAGAAGGATAGACAATCAACTTCGTGGTAGATCAGGAAGACAGGGAGATCCAGGAGAGTCAAGATTCTTTGTCTCACTGGAAGATGATCTTCTTAGAATATTTGGGGCGGAACAGATAAAGAAAGTGATGAACATCTTGAAGATGAAACCAGGAGAGCCCCTCTACCATCCCATGCTCACTAAATTAATAGTTCAGGTTCAAAAGAAAGTTGAGGGAATAAACTTCTCTATAAGAAAATCCTTGATGGAGATGGATGAGGTTTTAGACAAACAACGGGATGCTGTGTATTCCTTCAGAGATTATTTATTAACAGAGCAGAACTATGACGATCAAGTTAGGGAAATAATAGAAGATGTTGTTGATAGAAGGATGGAAGTTTTTATTAAGAAAACAGAATGGGATTTAGATGGCCTTGAAAGATCCTTTTCTAATTTTCCAAAAGAGATAGGTATAACCAACTTAAAAGGGAAAAATTTTAGTAGTGAACAGCAACTAAGAGAGTTTCTTGTGAAAAGTCTTTGGGAGGCTTATTTGGAGAAAAAGAAAGAAATAGGTGAGGAATACAATAGAGTCGTGAGGTTCTTGATGCTGAGGATTATAGATGAAAATTGGAGACAATACCTTGAAGAGGTGGATCATGTAAAAGATTCCGTTCGATTGAGAGCATACGGTCAAAAGGACCCTATACTTGAATTTAAGAGAGAAACTTACCGTATGTTTGATGAAATGATGGCAACGGTTTTTGATACTATTGCAGAATGGATCCTCAAGGTTAGAAAGATCAGCGAAGAAGCCGAAGAAGAAGCAAAGAAGGAGGTTGAAACTCTTAGAGCAGTTCACGAAGAGTTCAGTCTTGTTTCAAGAGAACAAAGAAGAAAGACTTCCCATTCCAAGCCTAAGAAAAGATTCAAGGTAAAAAGGTGATCATATGATTTTGGTGGATACAACGCCTGTTGTTCCTGTTTCTGTTACGGGTGATTTTTGTCCTATGAATTGTAAGCATTGTGGTGGTGTGTATTTGAAACACATGATTGCTGTTCAAAAAATGGAAGAATTTGCAAAAGCTGGTAGAAAGGTATTCTTAATAAGTGGTGGAATGACAAAAGATGGGAAAATTCCTTTTGACAATCATTATCAACTTTTGAAGTCCTTAAAAGATAAATACAACTTGAAATACAATTTTCATATAGGATTTCCCCTTGAGTTTCCAGAGATAGTAGATGAATTGGCTGATGTTGTTTCCATAGATTTTTATGCAGATTCCGTAGTTTTGAGGGAAGTTTACGGAATTGATAGAAGTATTGAGGATCAACTTAAAGTAATAACGTCGTTTAAAAGGCCAGTTGTACCACATATCACGATAGGTGTTCTGTGTGGAAAGATAACGCACGAGTATACGGCAATTGATATTTTGTCTAATCATTTTGATAGGATAGTCTTGAATGTTTTCATACCAACAAGGGGAACTTTTTATGAAAGCTGTCCTGTACCTGATCTGAACGAGGTTGAAAGGGTATTTGAATACGCGAAAGAGAAGTTCAAAGTGGTATTCCTTGGATGTATGCAGCCTAAAGGATCATATAGGATAGAACTTCAAAAAAGGATAGGATTCATTGATGGGATAACGAAACCTGTTTTGAAGAAAGCTAATACAAGAAATTGTTGCGCCTTTGAGATCATACAGGTGCACCGTTCCACTTCTTGACGAATTCATTGATATTTTCAAATCCAATCATGCCGGAAAGCTTGATAAAAACTTGTGCGGTAACTATCGCATCGTCTAATGCACGGTGGTTTATCTTGTCAGTTATGGAAAAGTATTTAGCGAGCCATTCCAAAGTTTTTGCTGTTCCGAAGATTTCTTTCGACATGTCTTGGGTATCTATATAATATGGATCTACGGGGAACTCACCAATATCTTTTGCAGCGTAGTCCAAAAACATCAAATCAAATTTACCGTTGTGGAAAACTGGTACAAGTTCTCTCATATAACGCTGGATAGTAGGAAAAACGTCTTCCATTGAAGGAGCATTTTTAATGCTTCTATTTGAGATTCCATGGATTTTTTCAGTATTTGCTGGTATTTGTATACCTTCTCCAGGGTTTATAAGAGTAACATACGCCTTTTCTAGGATTAATTTCCCCTGGAATATTGGTACTACAGCTACTTCAATTATCCTATCTCCGCCTTCAGGATCAACACCAGTAGTTTCGGTGTCTATGGCACAAAACACCGTTTCGTTCCAATCTATTTTTGCCACTTATACCATCACCTTAATCTATTCAGAAGGTCATATTCACAGGAAGAAATTAAATCTTCTTCTGATTTCATCCAGTCTTCTATGGATCCTATTCCGTATATAAAATCAGGTTTCTTGAGAACCTTTTCTTTCAAGTATTCTTTAATAATTTTCCTGGAAAGTCTGTTGATAAATATTTCTGCACCATCTCTGTCGGTGCCTGGAAGTATAACACCAACTTCATCTTCCGAAATTCTATAAGCTTTATCTGTGAACCTACTGATTAGAGATATTATGTAGTATAACTTCTTAATAAGTTCTGGATCGTTTTCGTAAACTTTTATTATGACTAAGCTCAGTGGAAGAGTGTACCTTTTGGATTTCAGGAACTCTTCTTTTAAGTATGCTTCAAAGTTGTTATTCTGAAGGTACGATTCATAGAGTTTTATCCTCAATGATAGCGATGTTGGATCAGGTTTCGTTTTTATTATGTCTACAACATTTTCTGGTATATTTACCCTCAATCTTCCAACGATAACGGTTGGTTTGTAAGTATGCGGCTTTTTTGAGACTATCAAATCAGCATCAAACTCGTTTTGAGATATAATCCATTCTCTTTTTTCAAATGCATCCTGAATAACTTCTTTGTAGTTAACATCCTGAATGTTTACAATCATCTTTTCAATTCCTCCACCATTTTTATGAAATATTCATGTATTCTTGTATCCTTAGTTAACTCTGGATGAAACGATGTAGCCATAACATTGTTTTCTCTGACAAACACGGGTGCATCTTCGTATTTGGCCAAAACTTCAACATTGTTTCCTAATTCAACGATTTTTGGTGCTCTTATAAAAACAGCTCTAAAAGGCTTTTCTCCAAACTCTGGAACATTTATATCAACTTCAAAACTTTCGATTTGCCTCCCATAGGCATTTCTTTCCACTTCTACATCTAAAACCTGGAGAGTTAGCTGATCTGAATCTTTTACCCTGTTGGCAAGAAGGATCATCCCAGCGCATGTACCATAAACTGGAAAACCTTTGTTTATTTTTTCTTTAAGTGGTTCGTACATTTCAACTTCTTTCATTATTCTGATCATTGTGGTGGATTCCCCACCCGGTATTATAAGCCCATCAACAAGCTGGAGATCTTCAGGGAGTTTAACCACAAGAGTTTCCACACCAAGAAGCTGCAACATCTCAATATGCTCTCTCACATCTCCTTGTAGTCCCAGGACTCCTATTTTCAATTTCACCAGCCCCTTTCCTGAAGTTTTACTTCAAGTTCGTTTATATCAAGTCCCTGCATTGGTTCTCCAATATCCTCAGAAACCTTTAGAAGAACTTTTGGATTATCCCAATATGTAACTGCAAGAACTATTGCTCTTGCCATTTTCATTGGATCTTTGCTCTTAAATATACCAGATCCTACGAATACACCATCAGCACCGAGTATCATCATGAGGGCTGCATCGGCCGGTGTGGCAACCCCGCCAGCTGCAAAGTTGACAACGGGAAGTCTTCCGAGCCTTTTGACTTCTCTCACAAGTTCAACAGGGGCTCCAAGTTCTTTAGCCTCTCTTACAAGTTCATCGTCAGGCATATTCATTATCTTTCTTATCTCATCTTGTACCCTTCTCATGTGTTTTACAGCTTCTACGATGTTTCCCGTTCCAGCTTCGCCCTTTGTCCTTATCATGGCGGCACCTTCCGCTATCCTTCTTAAGGCTTCTCCAAGATCTCTTGCTCCGCATACAAATGGAACCTTGAAATCGTGCTTATTGATATGGAACTTATCATCTGCCGGTGTCAAAACCTCAGATTCATCTATGAAATCAACGCCTAATTCTTCAAGTATCCTTGCTTCTGCTATATGACCGATTCTGACCTTTGCCATTACCGGAATAGTTACCGCTTCCATGATCTCTTTTATTTTGCTTATTGGTGCCATTCTTGCAACTCCACCCGCTTTTCTTATATCTGCTGGAACCCTTTCAAGAGCCATGACGGCAACCGCACCTGCAGCTTCCGCTATTTTAGCTTGTTCTGCATTAGTAACATCCATTATTACTCCACCTTTAAACATGTCAGCAAAACCCTTTTTAACCACCCAGGTGCCTTTATAAATATCCATAATTTATCCCTCCTTGTCGCCTCTTTTTATTTAACTTTATTTTATCACTTCTCTTTCCAATATTCCTTGGGAACCACTTTTAAACGCGGATTTTCTATCTTGTATCTTCCGACTTTTGCGCAATGCTTTCCATTAACTTCAACTATATCTGCTGTAATATCGACCTTTTCTTTAAGAAGTTTAGAGCCGACACCATAGGCATCTACAGGTACGTTCAATTTTTCAAAAAGCTCTATCTTTTCAGCGTCAAAACCACCAGAGACTAAAATTTTTAAATTATTCAATCCGTATTTATCGAATTCTTGTCTTGCCCTCCAAACAAGCTCCGGGCAAACTCCAAGTGATGACATATCTTTTGGAACAACTGATTTGTCTCTTAAATCGCCAGAAGTGTCAAATCTAACTCCCCAGATTTTTCCTTTTCCTTCGCCTATTATGGGTGATGGATCGGTTTCTCCTAATTTAAAAGGTTTTCCCATATGGGTTTCGTAAAATTTCTTTATGACTTTAAAGGTTGTACCTATCACATCGTTGTCCCAATCTACCAAAATTATTCTGTTAACCCCAGGGTCTATGTGTTTATCAAAAGCAATTGCAGCGTCCTCGGTTTTACCCATGTAGGCGGCAATCAGAGCATGGGGAATTGTTCCAGCTGACTTGACTCCCCAGTAGTCTGCATTGGCGTCGGTAGACACTCCAAAAGCTCCTGCCTTTAGTGCCGCATAGCCATCAGTTGCTTGGACCCAATAATGATCGAATCTTGCACTGAAGAAAAGGACAGGTTTACCCCTTGCTGCCTTTACCACTTTTTTAACTGCTGTTGCTGTGCTGGAGGCTCTCGCTATTACGCCAAGAAGCACTGTTTCAAGATAACCAAAGTATCTAGGATCGCCTTCTATTGTCATGATCGGCTCTCTATTCTTTGCTTCTTCGCCATCGTAAAGTGCTTTTACTTCGATTTCATCCCATTTATCAACCCACAAATCCGCAAGCCGCTGTTTTATTTCCCATTTATCTTTCGTATAGTCAACGACCATGTTTATATCAAATCGGGCGGCAGCTTCTTGAATTTTCTTTTCCATTAAAAGAAGCTCTTCAAATAATGCTTTAGCCTTTTCTTCGTCTTTGTAATAACCGGTTCCGTAGCGCAGAATAGCCAGTGCTTCATCTATACCAACTATCACAGCATCTTTCCTTGGAAAGAATTGGTATAAAACCCTTACTGCTTTATGATCTTTTTTTAATACTTCAACAAATCTTGTGAAGTATATATCAGAATAATATCCATTTCTTATTCTGTCTATCGGTACTTTAAATATCTTTGGATGAAGTCTCTTTGCCATCAAATCACCCCGATTACACGATTTCTACACCAAGTACTTCTTTCATTTGCCTTAATGCAAACCTGTGAAGTTCTTCATCGTAAGATGTTACACCTTTTTCGTGAAGAATAACTTTTAAATCTCTGTTTCTAAGCTCTTCAACTGTGAATAGAACGCATATGTTTGTTACAACTCCGACAACTTCAAATTCGTCAAGATTGAGCTCTTTTATTAAGTCTTCAAAATTTGTTTTGTAAAAAGCGCTAAAGCGGGTTTTTCTTATGTAATAATGTTTGTTATATCCTTCCAAAGCTTTTTCAAGTTTTTCGGTTAATCTTGCTCCCTCACTATTTGCAACACAGTGTTTGGGCCATACCTCGAATTCTTTGTCGTTTTCATTGTGCCAATCTTGAGTTGTAATTATGGGTAAATCTTCTCTTCTGAACTTCTTTGCAAGTTCTACAATATAATCTATAACCTTTTCTGCTCCATCGAAGTAGAGTGCTCCTCCCTTGTCAACAAAATCCCTTTGAAGGTCTACAATTAAAAGTGCTCTCACCTTTAATCACCTCGTCCTTTTATTTTACAACAAAGATGATAAAATCGCTAAAGGGTGAATCAGTTTGAGGATAGAGCTTATCAATGTAAGCTATGCATATTCTATCAATACCGACTTCGAAAAAAAAATAATTGATAACATAAATATCACTATCGAAAGTGGGAAAATTCTTTTGGTTCTTGGACCAAACGGGAGTGGTAAGACTACTCTTTTGCAGATAATGTCACTCCTTTTAAAACCAACATCTGGTAAAGTTATTATCGATGGTGAAGACGCTTGGAAGAATCCGGCAAAGTATAGAAAAAGGATTGGTATTGCTTTCCAATTTCCTGAGAATCAATTTTTTAGTCTTTCCGTTTACGATGAAGTTACCTTTGCTCCGAAAAATTTTGGCATAGAAAATTTTGAAGAGATGTACAAGAAAGTGATGGAAATGTTTGATCTGGATCCTGAGGAATTTAGAAATAGAGTTCCCTTCACTTTATCTGGTGGAGAGAAAAGGAAGGTAGGCATAGCATCCATCGTCTCATACGATCCTGAAATAATAATCTTAGATGAGCCTTTTGTATCTTTGGATTGGGAAGGTAGATTTGAAATGTTGGACTACATAAGAAAATGGAAAGAAATGGGCAGAGGCCTTGTGATAGCTACTCACCACGAAGAGCTTCTTGAGGATATAGCCGATGATTCTTTAATACTTTGATGATGTTTTCTTCAAGTTTTTCCTTCCCTAATTCATTCCATATTACTTCTCCCATGTCTGTTACATCTTTTTGATTTTCCCAGATTTTTCTAAATACTTCTTCTGAGATTTGTGGTTTTCTATTCTTAGAAGTTTTGTAGGAAGATTTCATCGTTATTATAAAGTCACACATCCTATCAAGCTTCATCCTTTTAAGAAGCGCACAATCGATTATAATAGTTTTTTCAGAATTTTTAACTTCTTCTTCGACTATCTTCACCATTATAGGATGTAATATACTTTCAAGCTTCTTTAAAAGTTCCTCATCAGAGAAAACGATTCCCCCAAGTGCCTTTCTGTCTACTTTTCCATTCTTTATTATATTCTCGCCAAATATCTCTCTTAATCTTTCGATAACTTCTTCTTTCTCAAGAGCCTTATGGCCCACTTTATCAACATCTATTATCTTTCCACCCAAAATTTCTGCCAGAATTTCAGATGCTGTGCTTTTTCCAGATCCTATTTTTCCCGTAACACATATCACTATCTTTTTCATTAAAGAGCCCCCTTAAATTTGTAGTAAATTAACCCGAATATTTCATGAGTTAGGTATCCTAAAAAGGATAGAGTTTCTTGACTTGGCAAAAATGACCTGTAGGTAATTTTTGTTTCTATAATGAAGTCACATGGAATAACAGCTGATTTCATGTGAAGTTTGTCTGATATCATCTTTGCTCTTACAGTGTGAGTGGAGGATGTTACTATGTTTATAGGCTTGTCGGTGATGTTCTTTGTATATAAAAGATTCTCATATGTATTAGTAGAGTTTTCTTCAGATATGATAGCTTCTTTTGGAACTCCCCAACTTATTAGAATCTCCCTCATTTTTTCTGCCTCAATCAATCCTGATGGTGTCCCGCCACCTGAAACTATTATTTTGCTTTTTAATTTCTTCCATAGTTCATATCCCTTTAAAAGCCTCTGAAGCGTTGCCCTCGAAAGCTCTTCACCATCTGGAGTTACCAGCACTCCCCCACCAAGAATAAGAATGTCTCCTTTAATGGGAATTTCCTCCACCATCCATAATTTTTCCACTGGTATCCAAGTAGCTTCAATTGTAAAAAGATAAATAATGATGGAAATAACCAGATATTTTTTCTTTTTTCTAACAAGCCATAAGATGAGAAATAAAGAAACTAAAATTCCTGGAAATTGCACGAAAGAGCCGATTATCTTTCCAATCACCTGTTATCAACCCTTTTGATATTTTCTCCATCGAACGAGAATACACCTTTGTTGATGTTTAAGAGGTCATTTATGGCAGATAAGACTTTTTCCCTGTCTTTTTCGCTTTCTACAAAGTCAATAGAATCGGCATCCACGATTAAGAGCATACTTTCGTTGTAATTTTGAAATAGCTCTTCGTAAAGTTTTCTTATAAGTTTCCAGTAATTTACATCAACTTTTTGTTCGTATTGACGCCCTCTCTTTTTGAGCCTTTTGACGGCGGTTTCTATGGAGCACCTTAAGTAAATCATCAGGCGTGGTGGAACAACATGTTCAACAAGGTTGTTGTATATATCTTGATAAATTCTCCACTCGAGTTCTGACATCATTCCCATTAGGTACTGTGCTTTTGCGAAGATAAAATCTCCGTAAATTGATCTGTCCATTATGAAACGACCAACTTTTTCCGCTTTTTTCATCTGATAGAATCTCTTGTTTAAAAAATACGTTTGAAGGGTAAAACTCCATCTTTTCCCATCGGAATAAAAATTTTCAAGAAGGTGATCAACCTTTTCATCTTCCATCTCAAAGAAAGGTGTAAAACCAAATTCTTCTTCCATTATCTCAACAAGTGTGGTTTTTCCAACGCCAACTATTCCGTCAACTATAACTTCAAGCATATCAGCGCACCACCTCTATAATGATTTTCTCAGGACTTTTAACGACCACAACATCTGCTTTCAAATTTTTCCCTTTTCTTTTTAAGAAAACCACAAGATCCTCATCAACAACTATAATTTTTTCCGCTCTACCAAGGGGAACATTTTTAAAATACCCTATGAATTTAAGATTTTCAACCCTTCCTTTGTAACTTTTCAGAACCTTTTCAAGGGCCGATAATACCTTTTCCTTTTTCATAAATTTCGATTTTTTAATTGTTAGTTTCCAAATTTCGTCAATGTGTTCTTCAGAATGAACTTTTGGAGAGATCATATTAAGCGACAATATATCGATATTAGTTTTATATTGAATAGGAATCTCTTTTATAGAAATTTTTTCTTCAATGGGTTTGACAAATAGAATAGAAACCTCTTTATAGCTCCCAAGATATATGCTTTCTAAGTGTGTTGAATTCATATTAAAAGATTGAACATTGTGGGTTTCGATGTTAGCATTGAATGTGGCGGTGATTACCTCTAAATATTTTGGAGAATAAATCGCTTCTTTCACATCGACATTTATTTTTTCTTCTGCTATTGTGGCGTTTACCCTGGGGATTTCAAAGTCCACCGCATCAGTTAAAATGCTAAGATCTTGATCGATTATATCTATTTTTCCAAGTTCCATTTTTAATGTTTCTATAAGGTCTTTTACTGCTCTGAACATACGTATTCAAGCGCTTTTTGAAGGCGCTGGAAGGGTTCAAGAAGGTCTATAGATTCGCTTAAGGAAAGAATCTCATTTAATATTTCTTCAGATAAATCTGAGTTTCCCATCAACCTGTAAAAAGTTCCAAGGGAACCTATCATGTATTCTCCTTCGTCAATCTTATTTATTCCTTCTTCTCCAGCTGCAGCTTTTGATATATGAAAAACGTTGTCAGCAGCTTCAACTATGTCAACGTTATCAGTCAATATAACCGCAGGTTTAGTTTCGGATTTTGAAAGGAGCGTTTTTGCGATTATTTCTATACTTAGATACTTTTCAAGGGCCTTACCATAAATTATTCTCTGGAGTTTTGTAGGAGTGATTGGTTCACTGTATTTAAACTCTTGTGGGATACCGTCTTGATCAACAACTAAAAGGCCTCCAGTGTACTTACCATCTATGTTTTTAACACTTAAATAACCAATCACAATCTCACATCCAAAATCAATCCTCTTTTTTCATCTCTTACAGCTGGATGAACTTCCTCTTCCTGAGGGTTGGAGTTTCTCTTTCTGTATAGTAGATAGCTTCCTCTGTTGGAACCCTCCATAGAATTTCTTACGTTTTTTCCTTCAGCTTTGTTTTGAGCATTCACCTGGCTTCTTTCTATCTCATTTCTTTGAACTCTTTCAAGGAGATTCGTATGCTGTTCAGCTAAGGCTGCATTTTGGATCTGATTTACACTTTGCGCTGCATCTACTGCTCTAACGACGAAGGTTTGCACCTCAACAGGATTAACCATTATACCAACCCCTCAAGTTCTCTTCTAAGTTTTACCAATATAACTGATAATACTTGAGAAACCCTTGATTCACTTACCCCCAGCACTATTCCAATCTCTTTCAGAGATAGTTCTTGTTCGTATCTCAAAGACAAAACTAATTTTTCTCTATCATCTAATTTATTTATCGCTTTTTTAAGTTCTTCCATTAGTAGTTCTTTATAAGTAGATTTTTCAGGATCTTCTTCTTGAGGTTCTTCTATGATTTCTAAAGGTTCAACATCTTGGCCTGCTAAATACGAATCTAACATAAGCATTTGCTTTCTTACCATTTCGCTTCTTATATGTTTTACGCTTTCCGTATCTATCCCCACGATTTCTGCGATAGCTTCGTCGGTGATTTCTTCCCCTCTTGTTTCCAATTCTACCATTGCGTTTTCTATGTCTTTCATGCTTTTCCTTAGATTTCTTGGAAGCCAGTCTATTTTTCTTAGATAATCAAGCATAGCTCCTCTTATTCTCTTCATGACGAAGGAGCCAAGAGGCCCTTTTTTTGGATCGTATCTATCTAAAGAAGAAAGGAGGGCTAGAACCCCCTCTTGAATTAAATCATCAACTTCAACGTTCGGCGGAAGATTATACTTGAGATCGTAAGCTATTCTTTTTATTCTTGGAAGGTATTCCAGAACTATCTTTTCTTTATCCAAGTAAACCTGGTTCATATTTCCTTGATTTCCACTCGTTCACCACCACCGACCTTTCTTATAAGAAGCTTACCCGTTTCAAGGTCATATTCTATACTTCTTGCTCTCTTTCCGCCGGTATCTTCGGCAACGAGTCTAACTTTGTAGTGTCTAAGCCACTTTTTGACGGCTTCTACATTCCTTTGACCCACATTAAGCCCTTTTCCTTCAAACATCGCAGCTCCTCCAGCTATCTTTGCTTCGAGTCGGGTAGTACTTCCACCTTTTTTCTTTATTTCTTCAATCAAAGTTGCTATTCCAGTGTCAGCAAATTTTCCTGGGTTTGGCACACTTTTTCCACCACTATCTGGAAGCATGACATGAACCATTCCTCCAACCTTTGTATTGGGATCTCTTATACATACTCCCACACACGACCCCAATCCCAGAGTAACAACAACGGCTGGAGGTTTTTCAACAGCATATTCTCCAATTCCTATTATGACTTTCTTTTTCATATTACATCAACCCCATGCTCTTGAAGATTTTCTCCAGAGATTCACCTTTAGGAATCATGAATATATAACCGGTTATCTCAACATCCTGAATATTCAGGAGTGTTTCTATAAAGATTATTCTATCATCGGTATAGGCTATTTGCAAAGAAACTTCTGAGATTATCGCACTTATCATATCTACACTAATATCAGGTGGCAGTGGGTCAAGATAAAGACCTGTGAAATTAGCCAATGCGGTAATGTAAGAACCGCATATTATGTTTCCAACTTCCTTCATCGCAGATTTTTCCATATCTCCTATCTGAGTTATATCTTCAACAGTAACCATTCCCATCATAAGAAGATTAATGAGCTCCTTCGCACCCTTAGAATCGAAAATGAGAAGAGTTTCCATTTCTACATCACCAAGAACATCCATTTTAATACCTACAACTAATTCTTCTGGATTAGGGAGAATGAAAGGAACCTTGGCTATTGGTACTGTTTTCACATTGGGTACAGTTATATCAACTTTTTTGTTGATCATAGTGGAAAGAGCTGTTGCAGCGTTACCAGCACCGACATTCCCTATTTCTTTCAGAAAATCTAAATGCTTATCTCCCATTCTATCGTATACTGAGCTCATTGAATATCACCCCTGTCTAATATATTATTCCTTTCTTCCTGTATTCTATTTCCTTTTCCATCACGAATCTCACGAGTCTTTTTTCAAGTTGCATATCTACTTCTTGAAATTCTACACCATAGAATCTCTGCAGTGTGGTCTTATCCATTCCTGCTTCCCTTCTCACAATTGCTGGGTGATCCACAAGTTCAAGTCCAGGCTTAAGCTTCATAGTTACAAATATTTTATCACCAACTTTAAGTTCTTCTCCAACCACCATGAGCATTCCACCAGCGCTAAAATCTATTGTAGAAAATGTATGATATTCATCTTCATTTTCCTTTCTATATTTTCCAATTAATCTTATAGGTAATCTGTTGAATCTTCTTCTTTGTACCCTTCTTACTCTTTCTGGAATAGTGATTATAGTAGAAGGCAAGTTGTCTTCTTTCCATGTTCCGCTCCAGATTACTGTTCCTTGGAATGTGTAAAGCGAAGATTTATCAACTATTTTCACATAAGCTCTGGTTCCTTTTGGAAGAGGTATAAGCCTTCCTTTGAAAGATGGCATTGCTATTCTCATTATCTTTTTTTCGAGCGAATAGTCGTAAACGGAGCTTTTGTACTCCCCTTCAAGCTCCTCAGGCCAGCTAATAGCAAGAAGTATGGGCATCCCAGGTTTGACAACATCTTTGAATTTGTAGTATTCCACCATAGCAGCTGGCATATCACATCCTCCTCAATACGCTTGCAAATTCAGCTAATCTTTCTTTCACATAATCCATCCACCATGGGGTGACATTTTCTATCATGACTCCCACACTTTTTAAGTCAACTTCTTCGGGTTTCATCCATCGTACGATTCCTTTTATAGCGTTTCCTTCGACTTCAACTTCAACAATGTCGCCAATATTATATTCATCTGTTGATAAAATCCTTGTTCCGTGATAGGATGCATCCAGCATTAATCCCCTTTTACTATTTATAACACATTTCTTTAAAATCGGAACTCTTTTTTCTTTCCGCTTTTCTCTGATTTTAACTTTACCAAGT
>JAMOOR010000081.1 GCA_027065235.1 Thermotogaceae bacterium
TTAACGTTCCCAGTAATGTTGGCAAACCATGCCTTTCTTTCACCAGTTTCATTCTCAACCTTGTCTATAACCCTCATTATGGCTTTAGCCCTCTCTTCGAACTTGCAAAAGTCTTGATTTGTCAGGTTTTCGTCGTCTTTGATGTAATCCATCCCCCCACTCAAGAGTTCGTATGCAAGTCTTTCAACTTCATCGGGTGTGTATCCAACCTTTGGCTTGGGAACGGTGCCAACAATTGGTCTGTCGTAAACTTTGAAGATTTTTCTGACATCTTTACCGTAAAGGGGACCCTGAAAGTCCTTAAGAAAGTCCTTCGGTATGTAGATGTCTTCAAGCCTCAAACTTTCAACACTTTTCATTCCAAAGATGTTTCCAGCTACCGATGCCAAAAGGCAGGTAACACTTCCAGATTCAAACAGCTCTAAGGGGTATGCTATTTTAACGATCCAAGAACCGTCGTTTAAATCTACGAAGTCGTAAGCTTTAGCACTCAACTCGTTAATTCTTTCGAAGTCGCACCATTCGTACAACTTGGTCCATGTCCCAGTTGAGCTTTCGGAAGCAATTGCCCTTGCCACATCTTCAATCGTAAGTTTTTCGCTCGGTTTAACTCTAAAAACTGCAACTACATCCCTTTCGCTTGGCTTATAGTCTTTATCAACGTATTCCATAAACAGAGTTTAGTTGGTAACAAGTTAAAAGTTTACCGTCCTTAAAGGCCTATCTTGAAGACTCTACCATTTACACGTATTAAGTTTGCGTATAAACCTTTACACGCTCTGTTATTTCACCTACTACTTGATCTACTACCTCCATAATGGTGTAAAACCTGATACAAAGCTTACGGTGTTTTTATAAACGTATCACCCTGCGGAAGTAGTAAGGATGATATTGCGTAATCCAGAACGGAAAATCTTTATAATCGAACTCCATCCTAACTTCGATTGTTTCACCCGATTTTAATCTCTTCTTTAGTTCCACTTTCACACTTTCATCGAGCTCTTCGAGAGTTTTTCCTACGAAGAGGAAGTTGTCATTTTTCGCGATCCACTTCTTTCCGTCGTATTTTAACGTTAGATTTAATATCATAAAATTAAAAAATAAAAATTAAGGTTTGACCACTGGTGGCTTCATTCCGTGGTGGAACAGCCACGCTATGAACCAGCCGATGGGTATTATGATTACTACCAAGATGAATGCGTATGCTACTGCAAGTCTTCCAAGTCCCTCCTTTTTAAGTTCTCTAAAGTCCGTTACGAGGCCTATGCTGGTAAACGTCAGCATGAAGAATAGGTGCCTCATTGGACCCTCTATTGGATGAATTCCCCATTCCAAAGCTTCTTTGGATAGAATTCCACCAAGTCCAAGACCCCATATCGCAAACATTGCAATGAAGTATCCTAAGACGAACTTTGGAAATCTCCACCAGATTTCCATCTTTTCGACTCTTTCACCAGGTCTTCTCTCGAAATGGTAAACCCATATTACCGCAAGGATAAATGCCCATATTCCTATGAACATGTCTATCCAGATCTTAGTCATAACTGCTGCAGCTGTAATCCACCCCTCCTCCCACTGCACTCCGAGCTCATTTGCAGCTCTTGCCCTTAAAAGCTCATCGAGGATAGCTCCCGATGCAGCATCTGCACCATCTGTCTTTACAGTTAAACCGAGACTAGCTCCTGCGGCTATTGGTTCATTAAGTCCCCAAAATGGTGTGTATGCAAGAACATAGGGAAGAACGATGAGCTCAATCACTGCAAAAACAACGATAAGTGATGAAACCATTACTGGAACTATTGGTCTTGCTCTTATAGCTCCCGCAGTTGCGATAGATGCAGAAACTCCACAAATCGAAATACCAGATGCAAGAGTTGCAGCCCACTCCCTTGTAAGTTTAAAGATTCTTCTTGATACCGAGTACGCAAGTGGCCAGAAGAGTAGATACGCCGCAATTGTTGCACAGCATCCTGCAAGGATTAGGTGAACGGCATACCCAGTTGCAGCAATTCCTTTCAGACCGAGTTTTGTTCCCAAGCAAACAATTGCTATTTTTATATACCATTCTGGTCTTGCAGCTCTTCTCAGAAATTCTCTGAATCCTCTCGGTGCAAGATTTCCAATTATGAGACCGATAATTAACGCTGCAATGTAGTGAGCTCCACCAATTTGAAGACTCCATGGGATTCCAAATTTCTTCAGTTCAAGCGATGTAGCTTGAATGTACGCGTTTCTTGATAAAATATATATGATGACAGTTAGCCAGTAAATTATTGTCCAAGCAACGAAGTATTTCTTTACATCCCATTTCATAGCCCTTGCTCCAATGCATGTCGCTATCGTGAATATTACGTATGAAACTACAGCGGCTACAGGTCCACTCATAAATCCCTTGTGATACTTATCAACGCTGAGACTCTTGCTTATGTCAACCCATTTCGGAAAGTTTACGATCCAGCCAGTTAGATCAACTCCTGTTTTCGTTTCAACGTTGTATGTTGCTGCAGCTATGAGCCCAAGGATGACAAAGAAGATACCTATCCAGAACGCCCACCAATCTTCGGTCTCAAACATCCCCTTAGTCCATCTTCTTTCACCCATTTCTACCACCTCAAGAATACTGGGATAACACGAATACATTTATCAGAGCTGCTAAGACTATTGTTAGTACGATGCCTGCAATGATAGAATATTTTACTAGTTTGTCCTCGACAGGATCCCATGGCTCTTCACCTATGTGAATTGCTTCTTCCATTTCAAACACCTCCAACCTAAATTTATTTAATAGATATATTTCATATAAATTGTTTTCGGTCTTTGCGTTAGGACATTGAAAAACTTAAGATTAAATTAAGTGTGATAATTACAGTGATGATTACAATATTGGCAATTGAGGAATTTTCAAGCAATTCGTCTAATTTCTATATTTATTTTTTATTATTTAATATTATCCAACTACCAAACCAATGGATACATACGGTTCAAAAACTTAGAAAAAATAGCAAATTTTAAATATATAGCTTCAGCCCTTCCAACGTGCGTTATCCTTTGCAGTGGCATTTGAATATTTAATTCAAAAACGCTAAAGGGTGATAAGCATGGAAAGC
>JAMOOR010000082.1 GCA_027065235.1 Thermotogaceae bacterium
TTATGTAATGATAAACAGCCTCGCTCAAAGCATCTTTTATAGTGTTCTTACCGCTTTTAACCTTCAACTCCTCCACAATCTCAAGCGGTAAGGGAACTTGAACTATTTTTAGCTTCACGTAATAACTTTGTTTTTAACGTTAAAAGCTTTTCTACATGTTATATTCTCAATATCCCTTCTCTCTCCCAAATAAACCTGAATAGCTTCAACTATCATCCTCTTGAGGCTTTCACTTGGCTTACCTAAAACGACGTTTGGGCAAAATACATCCACGTAAACGTAAAATCTCTCACCCTTATACTCAAACTCGGCTTTTTCGTCACCCTTTTTCCTTATCTTAAACGGATAAAGCTTACATGCGATTGGCTTTAGCTCACCCTGAAGCATGCAGAGCCTTCCAACTTGAAAAGGACATTTACCGTTTATTTTTTTGATGTAAAACTTTCCAAACCTCTCCTCAACGAATCCAGTCCACTTCAGCCTTAAATACTCGTAAGTTCTGAGAGGAACCAAATACTCGTTGCAACACCTTCCGCAAGCTGTACAGTGCCAGCTGTGCACTTTCCTCCAAGGAACATCCATAAAAATACATTTTCAACTCTGATTAAGTTGCTTTCGATTAAAAAACCTCGTCAAACTCAACGAACTCCTCTGGAAGTTCCTCCGAGCTTCCCGCCTCATCCAAAACCTTATCTTCAACGTATATCGGACAACCTATTCTAACCGCTATAGCGATGCTGTCGCTCGGTCTTGCATCTATCTCAACCTCGTGATCGTTCTGCTTTAAGACTATACGTGCGTAGAACGTGTTATCTACGAGATCATCTATAACTATCTTCTCAACTCTCGCATTTAGCTTGCCGAGTATATCTACAAGGAGATCGTGAGTCATGGGACGTGGGGGTATTACGTTCTTTAATGCGGAGTTTATAGCCATAGCTTCAGCCAATCCGATGTAGATTGGCAAAAACCTGCCATCCTCACTTCTAAGCACGACAACTGGAGACAGACCGAAGAGACTTCTTGCCGCAAATACGCCGTACACCTCTGCAACTAACTCCATCGAATACTACTCTGTCACATCCTAATTAATTCTTTTGCTCCTACTAATTCGCAATTTTTATAAAAATAATTTTGTTTATGCTCAAATGAGTTAAAGGGTTATTTCGATTTATTGTTAAGGCGGGATTGTTTGAAATAGTATGCATTTATGCTTGATTATGGAGAGAATTGATTTAGCTAACGTTCCAAGAAACTTGGACATCTCGAACATTTTGAATTATAAAAATGGTTGAATGGGTAAGGTGGTAAGGAGTATATAAAGATTCTCTCGAACAACGTTGAAATTAAGTTATAAAAGTTGCGGTTAGGTTTACTCGTTCGAAAAGTCAATCCTAAAAGCAAACTTTATATAACCCCTATAACCCAAATATCGTTCGAGTATATACCCTCGATGAAAAGAGGATTGAAAGTAAAAAATTGGAATGCACGGTTAAAATCATGCATATTCCCTGCTCGATGAAAAGAGGATTGAAAGTGGCATGCTGGGCACTCATCGCAAATAACGCAATAAGAACAGCTCGATGAAAAGAGGATTGAAAGTCGAACGCCTTCCTCACGAGTTTTGTCTTATTTTTTATTTCCCCCTCGATGAAAAGAGGATTGAAAGATAAACCCGAACTTTTGAACTCCTTGTCGTATTATGAACTCGATGAAAAGAGGATTGAAAGCAAGTTCTGCCACTTATTACTGTTTCAATCTCAGTTCCAACTCTCGATGAAAAGAGGATTGAAAGTGCAGAATGTATATGCATAAGGTTGGCTCGTCTAATTGGTCATCTCGATGAAAAGAGGATTGAAAGTACACACCATGCAAAAGGCAGTAGTCCTGCACAAGCACCTACTCGATGAAAAGAGGATTGAAAGTTTGTTTTTAGGATTGGACAAACCCAATCGGTGAGCCTTTGAGTCTCGATGAAAAGAGGATTGAAAGATAATTTGGTTCACAATTTCATCCAACTCCATGTTCTAACTCGATGAAAAGAGGATTGAAAGATTTATACCTTGTTTTATAGCCCATCCTTTTTTCAGAACTTCTCGATGAAAAGAGGATTGAAAGTGTAGTCGATCTCGAATTCTTTTCTGATTAACTCCTTCCTCAGCTCGATGAAAAGAGGATTGAAAGTCTTTCTTAAGGTCATCAACGTTTACTGCACCCATTTCCATTAGCTCGATGAAAAGAGGATTGAAAGAAAATATCAATCGAGGATAGATTATTCATGCCATGTCCCACTCGATGAAAAGAGGATTGAAAGTGGCATGCTGGGCACTCATCGCAAATTCTACAATATCCACACTCGATGAAAAGAGGATTGAAAGAAGTATTCATCGAAATAGCCGAGTCTCAAGGCGACGTAACTCGATGAAAAGAGGATTGAAAGATGCCTTGTGTATTTTGATTGCTTCTTCGACATCTTTCGGATCTCGATGAAAAGAGGATTGAAAGACAATGGGTTTAGCTTCCAACCAAGTCACAGGACTGCCGTCTAACTCGATGAAAAGAGGATTGAAAGGCTTGTTCTTGGCTTCCTCGCTGAGGGTGTCGTATATTTTCATGACTCGATGAAAAGAGGATTGAAAGGTGCAATTGTTTCCTTCACGTCATCCGATGCAAATGCATCCCTCGATGAAAAGAGGATTGAAAGTTTAATACGTTTGAATATAATACTGCCTTTAGGAGCAACAACTCGATGAAAAGAGGATTGAAAGTCAATGTCCTCGTCTGTCATGTCCTCTGGTTTCAAGAGAATCTCGATGAAAAGAGGATTGAAAGGGAGGGGCTGGAAGCAACTGCTCAATCGTAAAAGTCTTCTCGATGAAAAGAGGATTGAAAGGAAAAAGCTTGTGCAGAGATGGCAGGAAATCTCAGGTGATACTGATGTCTCGATGAAAAGAGGATTGAAAGTAAAGCTCCAAGCTTTGAAGACGTTTACAGAAAGCTTCACGGCCTCAATGAAAAGAGGATTGAAAGGGACATTCATAGATTTCCTTGATTTTCTCGATTGGCTTTTCAAACTCAATGAAAAGAGGATTGAAAGGCTACAAGT